>NZ_RZQG01000772.1:0-2865 GCF_003998635.1 Mesorhizobium sp. M7D.F.Ca.US.004.03.1.1 | reverse complement strand
GGCAGGCCCATGCAGCGGTTGATCGAATTGGAGGCTTCCGACAGCACCAGCCAGCGGGCAAGGATCTTTTCGAAAGGCTCGGGCGCGGTCGCCGGCTCCGAAGGTGCGGCCTGCAGCCCGCCGCCGGTGTCGCCCTGCGGCAAGTCGTTGGCCTCCACTGTCTCCAGCCGGCCGAGCGGAAAGTTCAGCGCGTGGACCATTTCCAGCGTGTCGGTGATGTGCAGGTGGTGGGCCCAGGTCTCGGCCCAGTCCTCCCACGGATGCGAGGTGGCATAGGCCGAGATGTGGCCTTGCTGCCAGTCGGGCGCGGCACCATTGACGTAGTAGGTCTTCAACGCCCGCTCGTAGTCGGCGCGCTCATCGCCGAACAGCGCGCGGAAAGCTTCCAGCCTTTGCGGATCGTCGCGGATCAGGCGGTCCCAGTAATAATGGCCGAGCTCATGGCGGAAATGGCCGAGCAAGGTGCGATAGTTCTCGCCCATCTCGACACGCCGCTTCTCGCGCTCGGCCGAGTCCGCCTCGGCGACGTTGAGCGTGATCAGGCCATTGTCGTGGCCGGTCAGGATGCGCTCGCCGCCGGGGCCGCCGCCGATCGGGTCGGCGAGGAAGTCGAAGGCCAGGCCGATCTCGTCGGCGGGGGTCTGCTTGGGCGCCACCGGCAGGCCGAAGGCCAGAAGCGAGTAGATGGCGCGCTTCTTCGCCGCCTCGACGCGGATCCAGCGGCGGCGGTTGCCGTCGACGGAGAGGTTGGGGATCAGCTGGTTCAGCACGCAGGCGCGGCAAAAACCCTGTCCCGGCTCGGCCATCCAGTTGCAGGCGCATTCGTCGGCATTGGTGCACTGGAAGATGCCGTCGATATCAGACAGCGCAAAGCGGGCGTGCTCGGGATCGTAGAGCACGAGACTCCTGCAGTTCAGGCACTGGGCGTTCTCGAAGTAGAGACGGTGGCCGCAATGCGGGCAGTCGAAGAGTTTCATCTCGATCTCAAACCTTCAGAGCCAGCATATGTGGGGCGGCACGTGCCCAACGCCAACCGCCGGCCGGCGTTCCGCATCTCTCGAAGCTATTTAAGCTGGGCGAAGGAAAGGCCTGCCGCCTGCAGGGCCTGGCGGCGGCAAGACCCGCCGAACCGGCGCCGATGATCACGACATCAACGTCTTCCATTGCGTTTCCGCCACAATAATCACTTGATCGTAGGCAAATTCCCCTTCATTGGCCAGCGTAGCGCCGGGGGACGGTGACAATTGCGCGTTTCACTGGCAAATTCGCAACCGGGACGTGATTCAGGCAATCAGGAGAAAAAAGCATGGCATTACTTGCCAAGGGAAAGATGTTTGCATCGGCCGTGGTGGCGGTGCTTGCGCTGGCTACGGGCGCGCAGGCGGCGGCCAGCTGCGGCAAGACCGGCGCCGGATTCGAGGCTTGGAAGCCGGAGTTCGCCGCGGAAGCCAAGTCCGAAGGTGTAGGCCCCAAGGGTCTGGCCGCTCTGGCCGGCGCGAGCTACGCAACAAAGACGATCTCCGTCGACCGCGGCATTCACAAGGCTTTCAGCGGCTCGGTGGATGATTTCATGAAGCGCCGTGGCGGGGCCGCGATCATTTCCAAGGGCCGGTCGCTGAAGAAGTCGAACGCGGCACTGTTTTCCCAGATCGAAGCGAACTACGGCGTGTCGCCGGGTGTGTTGCTCGCCATCTGGGGTATGGAAACCGGGTTCGGTTCCGCCATGGGCAACCAGAATACGGTCTCAGCCATTTTGACGCTTGCCTATGATTGCCGCCGTCCGGGTTTCTTTTACCCACATGCCATTGCGGCCCTGAAGCTGGTTGACCGCGGGGCGTTGACAGCCTCGTCGGTCGGCGCCGCGCATGGCGAGATTGGCCACACGCAGTTCCTGCCGGGAAATGTCTTGAAGTATGGCGTCGGCAGCGGAAACCTGCGCGACAAGGGCACTGCGCTGGCTTCCACCGCCAACTTCCTCAAGGGTCATGGCTGGCGTGCCGGCGCGAGCGCGAGCGCGAATATGGGCGCAATTGCCGGCTGGAATTCCGCAAGCGTCTATCAGCAGGCGATCGCCCGCATCGCCACGGCGATCGATGGCGACTGATAACGGATAGCAGTCTCTGTTCGACAGAATAGCCCGGCCTTGCGCCGGGCTTTTTGTTGATGGTCCCGAACGCGGCGCGGATGCAGGGTCTTAGCAGGGTCTTAATTGAGCAAGACTTGCCTCGCGCCAAGCTGTGCGAGGCCCCGTCTCAATTCACAGTCACTCTCAATTCACGGTCACATTGAGTGCATAGGAGCAGCCTGCCAGCGTCTTGCCCGGATGCGAATCAACAGTCGAGACGTTGAGCGCTATGCGCGTTTCGATCTTCATGCCGTTGGCGTCCTCGGTGCTTTCGACGACGATTTTCTCGCCCAGGAATTTTTCCGCAGTCGACACCGTTGGAACTATTTCCAATTCATGCGCCAGATCCGGTGCCGAAACCCCGTCAAGGACCGCCATCGGCCCGGTCGCGGTAAAGACGATCGAGCTTGTTTCGCGCCCGAAGGTACGAACCGGCTCCGGTAAGTCGTACTGCTTGAGAAAGAGGTTGCCGGACGTGGCTTCCTTCCAACCGAGCTTTTCCAGTGCAACTGGGCCGTCGCTGATCCAGAAGGCGAAATTATTGTAGGCGGAGACGCTTGCCTTGCACTCGATCAACCCGGCCAGGTCGACGGAGGCCGGGTCGAACTCCTGGCCGGCCGCCGGCGTCGCCAGAAGAACCAGCGGCGCCAGGCAGCGACCGAGACCGCGCATCCGCGTTACTTGTTGCGGTTGCGCGCGGCCAGCGTGCGCAGCCGCAACGCGTTGAGGCGGATGAAGCC
>NZ_RZQG01000771.1:0-2866 GCF_003998635.1 Mesorhizobium sp. M7D.F.Ca.US.004.03.1.1 | reverse complement strand
ACGAAGAGCGGCAGGCGCTCTACCGCAAGCTCAAGCTGGAAGGCATCTGCGAAAGCGCGCTCAACATCTGTATCACCTGCGACCGGCAGCGTTCGAAGGGTTCGCCGCTGGGACGCTGGCACAATCCGGAGATGGACCTCTACAGCACCGTCTGCGCGGTGCAGAATTTCTGGCTGGCGGCGCGTGCCGAAGGCGTCGGTGTCGGCTGGGTCAGCATCATCGAGGCGCAGGCGCTGAAAGGCCTGCTGTCGATTCCCGAGCATGTGACGCCGGTCGCCTATCTCTGCGTCGGCCGTGTTTCCGAGTTCGCGCCTAAACCAGACCTCGAAACGCATGGCTGGGGACGGCGGCTGCCGCTGCCCGAGCTGATCATGAGCGAGATTTTTTGCGGCCAGGGTGAGGTGCCGCTGAAGTCAACCGTGGCGCGTCTCAACGCCGTCGATGCCGCTCCGGATCAGCGTGTCGCGCCGGCTGTACCCCAGCGCGAGCCGCCGAAGGAGGCCAGCGCCTTGTCCTTGAGCTCCCTGAACTTCGACGACGCCTCGGCCAGCCGGGCGTCCCAAGCCGGATCAGGCACCTGGCCCTCTATGGTCTTGAAATAGACCTGCATCAGGCAAGCGATGGCGAAAGGCTCGATGAACGCCGCCTTGAAGGCCCAAGCGAAGACGATGGCGAGCACGAAGGCCCAGCCTGCGAGTTGCCCAGGCATCAGGAAAAGAATGGCGCCGGCGGGCGCCAGCATCAGCAGGAAGATAACGAAGGACACGCCCCACATGATGACCGCCAGCCAGACGGCGTTCTTGACCATGACCTTGCCGTTCTGGGCATAGAGCACCACGCCTTGGCGCGCCGTCTCGAACGGCGAGGCTGAATTGATGCGGATGTTGTAGCCGAGGATGATCTCGTCGACATAGGTCAGCGACAGGCGGATCACCGTGTTGATGAAGGAGACCAGGCCGCTCAGGCCCGGAATCGGCAAGAAGGCGGCGATGCCGCCGAGCAGGCCGATGATGGCGCGGATGGCGCCCTTGACCAGCTGGTCGACGACGAAAAGGATATTGGCCTCGGCAAAGCGCTGGGTCACGATGTCCTTGGCGTAGGCGATCTGGTCCTGGCCGCCGGGAATGTCACGGCCGTCGATCAGATGGACCATGACGGCGATGTGGCCGGCCTTGACGACATAGAGGATATATTCGCGGATCCAGTAGACGGCGATCGAGACGATGCCGAAACCGACCACCCCGCCCCACAAGGCAAAGGACAGCGGCCCGTCGGGATCGGTGGAGATATGGCCGACGCCATAGCCGACGGAGGCGCCGGTGCCGGTCGCCATGATGTAGGCCAGCGTGATGCCGAAATAGACGATCATGCGAAAGACAATGAACGGCCAGGTCCGCATCATGATGGACACCGACCTGCCGATATCGAAATCCCACATGCGCCCCGAATCTCCGCTCAGAGATGGTGGCAAAGGATGAACTCAACCCGGCGATTGTCAATTGCCGGCCGTGGGTCACCGCTGGGACATCAGTTCGGTTGCGGACCCGGCCTCTTGAGCAGGCCTTCGAGCAGTTGCTTGAACGCCGTAACCACCTTCTTCGACGTCGCTTCGGGGTCGTTCGAATTGGCGATCCGTTGCGCCGCCTGACTGCTCGCACCGTTGATCAGCCGCGAGGCAGTCTCGGGATCGAGGCCGGAGACGACAACCCCCTCCTCCTGCAGCGTCGTCAGATGGCCGGCCATTGACGCGATGCACGCATTGGCATTCGGCCATTGTGCGGGATCCCCCAGCACGGCCGGACCATCCCGGAACATGATGCGCTGGATTTCCGGCTCCAGCGCCATCTCGATATAGGTTGTGCATTCGTCGACGAAATGCTGCCAGCGGGTCGGGGCCCTCGCCGCCACTTCGTTCACGCGCGCCGCCATCTCGCCGTCGATTTCTGCGATGACTGCCTGCAGCAATCCCTTCTTGTCGCCAAAATGATGATAGAGCGCGCCGCGCGTCAGCCCGGCCGATGCGGTGAAATCATCCATCGAGGCTTCGGCATAGCCGATCGTACCGAAAGCATGGCGGGCGGCCGCGATCAGCTTGGCGCGCGTCTCGGCAATCATCTCCTTGCGGGGTTTGTGCATGGCTTCTGGACCCATTCACATACGTTACGTATGCCAATTGACATACGCGGCGTATGCTCTATTTAACAATCATACGCTCCGTATGTAATTGTCGAATCGTCCTTTGTCGAGGAACCACCCATGCAAAATCCCTATTCGGAAATCTTTCGCGCCCCCGGAGCCAAGGGCTTTGCAGCCGCCGGCTTCATGGCGCGCCTGCCGATCGCCATGGCGCCGATCGGCATCGTGGCGATGCTGTCGCAGACGCGCGGCGAATACTGGCTGGCGGGTGCCGTCTCCGCGACATACGCGCTGGCCAACGCCTTCGTTGCGCCGCAGATATCGAGGCTGGTGGATCGCCTGGGCCAGACACGGATCGTGGTGCCCACCACCATCATCTCCGTACTGGCTTTCGCAGTCCTGATTGCGGCGGCCAATCAGGACTGGCCGGTATGGACGTTGTTCGTGTCGGCGTTGCTGGCCGCCGCCATGCCCAGCATGCCGGCAATGGTGCGCGCGCGCTGGACCGAGATTTTCCGCGGGCGGCCGCAGATGAACACCGCTTTCGCCTTCGAATCGGCTGCGGACGAGCTGGTCTATATTGCCGGTGCGTCGCTTTCGGTGGGTTTGAGTGCGGCGCTGTTCCCGGAAGCCGGTGTTCTGGTGAGCACGCTGTTCCTTGCCATTGGTTCGATAGCTTTCATCCTGCAGCGCTCGACCGAGCCGCAAGTGCGGCCGGTGGACCATGGCT
>NZ_RZQG01000770.1:0-2869 GCF_003998635.1 Mesorhizobium sp. M7D.F.Ca.US.004.03.1.1 | reverse complement strand
GAACAGGCGGTGCTGCTGGAAGCGAGCGCGGCGGTACGCAAGGTCGGCGAGACACTTGCCGGCGACGCAATTGCCGCCCGGACCAGATGGCTGGCGGGTGATGCCACCATCGACCTTGCCGACATCGAGCCGGCCGATCTGGTCACTTGCGCCTATGTGCTGGACGAGATCATTCCTGCATCACTGCCGAAGCTCATCGGCCGGCTCTGGCAACTCACTGGCGACACGCTGCTGATCGTCGAGCCGGGAACGCCCGCCGGCTGGCAGCGCATCCTTGCCGTGCGCCGGCAGCTGATCGAGGCGGGCGCACATGTGCTTGCGCCTTGCCCGCATCAGGCGCCCTGCCCGCTCGCCCCGCCCGACTGGTGCCATTTTTCCCGACGCGTCGCCCGCTCGCGCCTGCACAGGCTGGCCAAGGACGCCGACGTGCCGTGGGAAGACGAGAAGTTCATCTATGTCGCAGCGTCCCGAGAGCGGCCCACTTCGCACCAGGCACGGGTTCTTGCGCCGCCGAAATCCGGTTCCGGCAAGGTTCTGCTCAAGCTTTGCAGGGAAGACGGCACCGCCGCCGAGCGCTTGTTCACCAAGCGCGACGGCGCCGACTTCAAGCTGGCCCGGCGGTTGGACTGGGGCGACAGGCTGGCTTCCGAATAGGCAGCCGTGGCGTTTGCGCCCGCGCCGAAGAAAAATTTCGGAGCAATGTCGAATCCAGGCCGTGCCGTTCGACCATTGGCGTTCTCGGACCTTTCGAGACGCCAAGAGTGTCAAACGGCATCAGCCAACAGGAGAAACGCAATGAGCTATATCGCAGGATTTGTCGCCGCGGTGCCCGCCGCCAACAAGGAAGCCTATCGCAAGCATGTCGCCAAGGCGGCATCGGTGCTGAAGGAGTTCGGCACCACCCGCATGGTCGAAGGATGGGGCGACGACGTGCCCGGCGGCAAGATCACCGACTTCAAGGGAGCCGTGAAGGCAAAGCCGGATGAAGTCATCACCTTTTCGTGGCACGAATATGCGGACAAGGCGGCGGCGGACGCAGCCTATCAGACGATGATAAGCGATCCGCGCATGGCGGAGATCGGCGCGTCCATGCCCTTTGACGGCAAGCGCATGATCATTGGCGGCTTCACGCCGTTCATCGACCTGAACACGACCGGCAAGACCGGCTATATCGATGGCTCGCTGGTGCCGGTGCCGGCCGCCAACAAGCAAGCCTACCTTGCCGTGGCGGCGAAGCAGGCCGCGGTGATCAAGGAACATGGCGCAACCCGCGTCGTGGAAGCGTGGGGCGACGATGTTCCCGACGGCGAGGTCACCGACTACCGTGGCGCCGTGAAAGCGACGGGCGACGAGGTTGTCGTCTATGCCTGGGTCGAATGGCCGTCGAAGCAGGTGCGCGACGACGCCTGGAAAAAGGTGATTGCCGATCCGCGCATGTATGCCGACACCATGCCCTACGACAATCAGCGCCGGGTCCATGGCGGCTTCGCACCGATCCTCGATGCCTGATCCCAAGAACCCTCGTTTTCGACAATCCTGGAAAAGGAGACCCACCATGCGTTACGCCTGTCTCATCTACTATCACCCCAAGACGCTGTTCGGCGGCAGCCCGGAGGCCAATGCCGTGCTGGCCGAGTGCGCCGGATATGACGAAGTGCTCAAGGCGAGCGGCCATTTCGTTACCGCCGAGGCCCTGGTGCTGCCGGACGAGGCGATGACCGTGCAGGTCCGCGACGGCAAGATGTCGTCCGTCGACGGTCCGTTCATGGAGACCAAGGAAATCCTGGGCGGCATCATCGTCATCGAAGCCCGTGATCTCAACGAGGCGGTGCGGGTGGCGAGCGGCCATCCGCTGGCAACGATCGGCTTCGTCGAAGTCCGCCCGGTCGTCGACTTCAGCCAGCCGCCGCCGGTCCTGTGAGCACCGCCGGCCCGCGCGACGCCCTGGAGGCGGCCTACCGCACCGAGGCGCGGCGCGTGCTGGCGACGTTGATCCGCCTGCTCGGCGGTTTCGACGCGGCGGAGGAGGCCTTGCACGAGGCCTTCACTGCTGCCGCCGAACAATGGCCGCGCCAGGGTGTGCCGGCCAATCCCTATTCCTGGCTGGTCTCGGCCGGGCGCTTCAGGACCATCGACCGCTGGCGCCGGGATGCGCGGCTGACCGGGGCCCTGCCCGAGCTCACGGCTTTGGCCGAGCCGACGCCGGAACCAGCCATGCCGGAAGACATCCAGGACGATGAATTGCGGCTCATTTTCGTCTGCTGCCACCCAGTGCTGACGCCGGATGCACGCATTGCCCTGACTCTGCGCGAAGTGGGTGGTTTGACCACCGAAGAGATCGCCCGCGCCTATCTGACGCCGGCACCGACCATCGCCCAACGCATCGTGCGGGCCAAGGCGAAGATCCGGGACGAGGCGATTCCCTACGAAGTGCCCGATCGCGACGACCTGCCGGCGCGGCTCGAGAGTGCGCTGCAGGTGATCTACCTGATCTTCAACGAGGGGTACGCGGCAACCGAGGGGCCAAACCTGACGCGGGCCGATCTGTGCGCCGAGGCGATCCGGCTCGGCCGGCTGATGGTCGAGCTGCTCGACCAGCCGGAGGTGCAAGGGCTGCTGGCCCTGATGCTGCTGCACGAGGCGCGGCGCGCAACGCGAGTCGATGTCAACGGCGATCTCGTGCTGCTGGAGGACCAGGAACGCGCCCTGTGGGACCGTGCGCTGATCGCCGAGGCCGACAGCCTGATCGGCCGGGCGATCGCCTCGCGCCGCATCGGACCTTACATCCTGCAAGCGGCGATTGCTTCCGTCCACGCCGAGGCGGCAGGCACGACTGAGACCGACTGGGCACAGATCGTCGCGCTCTACG
>NZ_RZQG01000076.1:0-12590 GCF_003998635.1 Mesorhizobium sp. M7D.F.Ca.US.004.03.1.1 | reverse complement strand
TGATCGCCTCTGCCGGCGTGTCGCTCGAAACGGCTGCTGCGGAAGCGAAACGGCAAGGCGTCGAAGCTGTCATTCTCTCCGATGCCATCGAAGGGGAAGCGCGCGAGGTCGGCGGCGTGCATGCGGCAATCGCGCGCGAAGTGGCGACGCGCAACCGACCATTTTCGAAGCCGGTTCTGATCCTGTCGGGTGGCGAAACCACGGTGACGTTGCGGGCAAAAGGCAAGGGCGGCCGCAACTCGGAATTCCTGCTCGCCTTCGCCATCGGCATCAATGGCGTCGACGGTATCCACGCGCTGGCCGCCGACACCGACGGCATCGACGGTTCGGAAGACAATGCCGGTGCCTTCGCAGATGGCTCCACCGTGGCGCGCATGCGCGCAGCCAGCGTCGACGCCAAGGCGATGTTGGCCGGCAACAATGCCTGGACGGCCTTCAATGCGGTTGGCGATCTCTTCGTGCCCGGCCCGACAGGCACGAATGTCAACGATCTCAGGGCGATCCTGATCAGATAGCTTTTTAGGCGGCCATCAGCCGCTTGACCTGCTTCATGTCGTGCAGGAACCGCTCGCGTTCAGCTTCCTTGTCCGCCGGCTCATGGATGCGTAGGATGAAGGACGGGTGGATGGTGATGAAGACGCGCAAGCCATCCTCGCGCTCGATCACCTGGCCACGCATTTTTGTCACCGGGATCGCCTTGCCCAGCAGCGACAACGCCGCCGTTGCGCCCAGCGCCACAGCCAGCTCCGGCTTGATCAGCGCGAACTCCCTGTCGATCCACCAGCGGCAGGCCTGAACCTCGCCGGCATTTGGCTTGGAATGAATGCGGCGCTTGCCGCGCGGCTCGAATTTGAAGTGCTTGACCGCGTTGGTGACATAGATCTTTTGCCGGTCGACTCCGGCCTCATCGAGGATGGCATTGAACACCTTGCCCGCCGGGCCAACAAAAGGTTTGCCGGCGAGATCTTCCTGTTCGCCCGGCTGTTCGCCGACAAAGACCACCCTGGCATCATCAGGACCCTCGCCGAACACGGTCTGGGTCGCGTCGTGCCACAGCGGGCAGCGGCGGCAACCTTTCGCAGCCTCGCGCAGTTCCGTGATCGAGGTGGCATCGGTCTCGTCCGATATCGGCTCGGCGCGCGGCGCGGAAACGCGCCGGGCCGGCATCTTCGCCTTACGCGGAAGGCCTGTGGTCGCCATCATCTTGCCTTTCCATTTCGATATTGAAAATGGACAAGGCCGAGGATGGTTCCTCCCTCACACCTCGTGCAAATAGAGGTGGTAATCCAGTTCGCTGACCGTGCGCGCCACGCGCAGATACTCGGACTGCTTGATCGCCACGAAGGTCCGGTGCAGGTCCTCGCCGAGCGCGCCTTTCAGGAAGCTAGATGCTCGCGCCGCTTCGATCGCGGCGCGCCAGTCGACAGGCATCGTCGTGCGTGTGACCGCCGCCTCGTAGCCGTTGCCGGTGGTTTCCGGGCCGGGGTCGAGACCTTCATCCAGACCTTTGATGATGCCGGCCAGCACCGTTGCGGCGATCAGATAGGGGTTGGCGTCGTCGCCAGACGGCCGGTGCTCGATGCGCCGGTTTTTGGCATCGCCCGCCGGCACGCGCAGCGCCACCGAACGGTTGTTGACGCCCCAGGTTGGGGCCACCGGCGCATAGGATTGCGAGACGAAGCGCCGCCAGGAATTGGCGTGCGGCGCAAACACCAGCATCGATTCCGCCATCGTCTGGATCAGACCGCCGAGCCCCTGCAGCAGCGGCAGCGACCAGCTCTCGCCGCCGGCTTCCGCAAAGACGTTTCGGCCGGCCTTGTCCTGCAGCGAGACGTGGAAATGCATGCCAGAGCCGGCATATTTCTCGATCGGCTTGGCCATGAAACAGGCGGTGACGCCATGGCGGCGCGCCTGCGCCCGCACCAGCCGCTTCAGCATGACTAGGTCGTCGGCCGCCCGCATCACGTCCTTGCGGTAGTTCAGCGTCAATTCGTACTGGCCGGGCGCATATTCGGAAATCACCGTCTCGGCCGGAATGCCTTGCGCCTTGGCCGCTGCATAGATGTCGGAAAACAGCGGCTCCATGCCATGCAGATGATCGACGGAATAGACCTCGGTCTTGCCCGAGACGCGGCCGTCGAGCACGGCGCGCGCCGGCTGCACCTTACCGTCGGCGTCGCGCTCATTGGCCAGCAGAAAAAATTCGAGTTCGAAGGCGCCGGCCGGATAGAGACCCTTGGCCGCCAAGATGTCGACCTGCCGTGCCAGCGCCAGCCGCGGATCCGACGACATCGGCCGGCCGTCGAGCATGTACATAGCCATCAGCAACTGGCCGCGCGGCGGATTTGTGCCGTAGAGCGGCACCAGCGTGCCGGGGATCGGCCATGCCCTGAGGTCACCGTCGCCAGTCGTCCAGATCAGCCCGGTCTCGTGCACATCCTCGCCGGTGATATCGAGGCCGAGGATCGAGATCGGCATATGGCGGCCGCCCTCGAAGATGCTCGTCAGCTCATGCCGGCGCACGATCTTGCCACGGCCGACGCCATTGGCATCGGTCAGCACGATATCGAAGGCTTCGATCTCGGGATGGGCGTCGAGAAAGGCTTGCGCCTCGGCGGGTGTCGAGCCCGAAGGTGAGGTCGTCATGGCATTGGGATGGTCCATCGCCGCTTGTCTCATGCCGCAAGCTTTGCCGCAACCGCGCCGAAGGCGGTGATCAGCCGGTTGACCTGGGCACCTGACGTCGCCGGCGAAATCAGCATCATGTTGTGGAACGGGGCGATCAGCACGCCGCGATTGACCAGCGCGACATGGATTGCGGCCTCCAGTTCCGGCGCATGCGCCACTTCCGCCTCGGCGCCATTCCTCAAGGGGCCGGGCGCGCAGATGAACTCGACACGAGCGCCGACACGGGAAACATGCCAGGGCAGGCGATAGCGGTCGATCACGCCGGTCAGCCCGGCATCGAGCCGCCGCGCCAGATGATCCATCCGGTCATAATTTTCCTGCGTCATCACCTCTTCAAGCGTGGCGCGCATCGCTGCGAACTGTAGCGGGTTGGCCGAGAGCGTCGTGCCCATACCGGAATAGCCCGGTTCCTTGGTCCTGTTGTAATCTGCATAGCGCGAGGCAACGTCGTCGCTCATGCCCCACACGCTTGCAGGCACACCGCCGGCAATCGGCTTGCCGAGCACGAAGAAGTCCGGCTCCAGCCTGTATTTCCTGGTGTAGCCGCCGGGACCGGTCGAGATCGTATGTGTCTCGTCGATCAGAAGCAGTGTGCCGGCTTGGCGCGTTAGTTTGCGCAGCGCGTCATGGTAGCCCGGATCAGCCAGCACCATGCAGGAATTGGTCAGCACCGGTTCGGCGATGACGCAGGCCACATCCTTATCCCTGAGCGCGGCTTCGAGTGCTGAAACATCGTTGAACTCGATCACCTTGGCCGTGCGGGTCAGGTCGCGGAACTCGCCGGCCAATCCCGGCCGGTTGACGGGCTTGCCGTCGATCAGCCGTATCATCGTCTCGTCGACCGAGCCGTGATAGCAGCCATTGAAGACCAGGATCTTTTCCCGGCCGGTGATGGCGCGGGCAACGCGCAATGCAAAGCGGTTGGCGTCGGTCGCCGTCGTCGCGATCTGCCAGAACGGCAGGCCGAAACGCTGCTGCAGCAGCGGCCCGATGGCGAGCGCGTCTTCCGAGGGCAGCATATAGGTCAGGCCTCGCCCGGCCTGGCGGCGAATGGCGCGCGCCACCGGCGGCGGCGAATGGCCGAACATCGAGCCGGTGTCGCCAAGGCAAAAATCGTCGAGCCTGATACCGTCGATGTCGGTGATGGTCGCGCCTCTGGCGCTGTCGACCAGGATTGGAAACGGCGTCGGCCAGTCGTTCATCCAGTGCATCGGCATGCCGCCGAAGAAGCCGGGCAGGCCGTTGCCGACCTTGGCTTGCGACTTTGGCCGCGCCTTGCGGAAAGCCGCCCCCTCGGTGTCGCGCAGCTCGGCAATGCGGTCGCGGCTGATGCCGCCGATGGACGTCTTGGAAATGTCGCTATGCATGAAAACCCCTCTGGTCGATCCCTCTTAGACAATCCGTGTCCGCATCCGCAATTGGCCGCGCGTCTGTCCTGCGTTGGCTCAGCCTTTGGCAGCGGCGCTTGACCATGCTGTCGAAGTCAGCGCCAATACGAGCGGGAATTGAGGTGGGGACAGCAAAAATGCGGACGATCATCTGTGTGGCAACGCTGCTGTTGTCGGCCAGCGCGGCTTTCGCCTCCGGCGGCATCTGGTGCGACGTTGACGATACGGCTGTGACATTCGATGTCGGCGCCGGCGTCACCAGAGGCATGGGCGGCCCGACCTTCAACTTTCGCGGCGATCTCGAAATCAAGGTGAGGCCCGTCGGCGATCATCTGCGCAAGACGGTGTTCGAGGATTCCAACCTGACCCAGTACTGGCTGGACGGCAAGGAGTTGCGGCTGAACATCTACCGCGAGCATCAGCTCGCAGATGCTTACAACTATGTTGAGCTGACGATCCTGACCAAGGCCAGCGACGAAGGCGTCTATGACGGGCAGTACACGCTTGCCATCTATGACAATGCCGCCGACACGGACAAGGACGGCAAGCCGGCTGAGTTGACGGGCAACGTGTCGTGCGGGGCTGAATAAGTCCTGAACTACGCCGTGATGTCGATGACGCCGCAATCTCCGGCCGCACTGCCGAAAGCGACGCGGCGTTCTTCCTTGTCCCACATCATCGAGGTGATGGCGCCCTTGCCCGGTCGCCGCAACAGCACTTCCTTGGCGTCGGCAAAACGCACCGCCATCACCATGCCGTCATCATAGCCGATGGCGACGACATCCTGGCTCGGGTGGCAGGTGACAGCCGTCACCATGGCGTTGCCGCGCGTGCCAAGTTCCAGCGGTGCCTTGCCCATTGGCCCGTCCTTGCCTGAAAACGGCCAGACGATCGCCGCCGGCGCGCCGGAACTCGCCAGCCACTTGCCCTTCACGCTCCACGACAGGCTTTTGACCTTGCCGGGATAACCGGTCATGCGCATGTGCTTGCCGTCGGCGAGCTTCCAGCCGTGCAGCGCGTTTTCCTGCATGGTGGTGACGAGGAAGGCGCCATCCGGCGAGAAGGTGATGCCGGTGTGGGCGCCGGCCCATTCGAGCTCCACCGGCTTGCCCTCGGCGGCCGGGAAATGCAGCGTCGCGCCATTGTAGCGGGCAACGCCAAAGCGCATGCCCTTGGGCGAGAAGGCCAGCCCCTCGACCGAACGCGGATGGACGAATTCCCTGGTCTTGCTATCGGCAAAGCGCACGAAGGCGGTCTTGCCCGTCGCATAGGCGATGGCGCCTTGCGGTCCAGCGGCGACGCTGGTGATCCACTTCTTGGCCGCGCTTGCCAATTCCGTGGCCTCGCCGCTCGCTTTCACGGCAAACACCTTACCGTCCTCGCCGCCGGTGATCAGCCGGTCATTGGCCGCATCATGGAAGGCGGCGAGCAGCCCGTCATTGGCCTGAACTGTCTTGTGACCATGCTCGAGCCGATGGACGGCGCCATCGGCCATCGCGAAATGCGGCACGTCGCCGAGGAAGACGGCAGCGATGCAATGGCCTTCGAGATCAAGCGGGGCGACGGTCGGCATGGCAAATCTCAACGGTCATTCGTTCGTTCCAGCGTAGGATAACGGTTTCCTCGATCGGAACCGGGCCGCCTTGATAGGTGAAGACGAACCATTTGTCCCAGTTTTCGATCAACCAAGTTCTCGAAAGCCCGGGTTTTTTCTCGAACCGGCTTTCCTCGGGCAGCACCGCGAAGACCAGCCCTGCCTTGTAACCGGATGTGACCATGAGACCGAGCCCGGCCTCGTCTTCGTGGGGATCGAAGATCAGAAGATCGACCGGGCCGGAATCCGGCCCGAGATCGTAATTCTCGGAAAGTCTGATGACATCGCCGATGGTCAGGAAATCATCGGCGAGATCGAGCAAGCGGGGCATTTTATTGCGGTCAGCCCACCTGGCAGGCGTCGAAGCTCTTCTTCAGCCGCTCGGCGTCGAGTTCACGGCCGATGAACACCAGCCGGCTCTCATGTCTCTCGCCGTCCTTCCAGGCGCGCTGGTGGTCGCCCTCGATGATCATGTGCACGCCCTGGATGACATAGCGCTCGTCGTCGCCTTTGAGCGCGATGATGCCCTTCAGCCGCAGGATGTTGGGGCCTTCCATCTGGGTGATCTTCTCGATCCACGGGAAGAACTTCTTCGGGTCCATCTCGCCGCCGCGCAGCGACACCGACTGCACTGTCACGTCATGGATGTCGGAAGCATGCGCGTGATGGTGGTGGTCGTGCCCGTCATGATCATGGTGATCGTGGCCGTCATGGTCATGGTCATGGTGGTCGTGATCGTCATGCGCCTCGAGGAAATGCGGGTCGTTTTCCAGCGCCCTGGACAGGTCGAAGGCACCGCGGTCGAGCACTTCGGACAGGTCGACGCCGGCGCGGGTGGTGCGATGGATCTTTGCCGCCGGATTGATGGCGCGGATCGTCGCTTCGACCTTGGCGAGCTCTTCCGGTGTGACGAGGTCGGTCTTGTTGAGCACGACGACGTCGGCAAAGGCGATCTGGTCCTCGGCTTCCCTGGAATCCTTGAGCCGTAGCGGCAGATGCTTGGCGTCGACCAGCGCCACCACCGCGTCCAGCCTGGTCTTGGAGCGTACGTCGTCGTCCATGAAGAAGGTCTGCGCCACCGGCACCGGATCGGCGAGCCCGGTGGTCTCGACGACGATGGCGTCGAAGCGGCCGGGTCGGCGCATCAGGCCCTCGACGACACGGATCAGATCGCCGCGCACCGTGCAGCAGACGCAGCCATTGTTCATCTCGTAGATTTCCTCGTCGGATTCCACGATCAGATCGTTGTCGATGCCGATTTCGCCGAACTCGTTGACGATGACGGCGTAGCGCTTGCCGTGGTTTTCCGACAGGATGCGGTTGAGCAGCGTCGTCTTGCCGGCGCCGAGATAGCCGGTGAGAACGGTTACGGGGATCTGCGTCTGTGCGTCGCTCATGGCTTGCCTCGAACTGTCTGGGCCTCGAAAAATCCGGCCTCGAAGAATGGATTGTCGGTTCCATATAGGGTGTGTGCCGGGCTTTTGCACGAGGCAAACCGATGGGCCAAACCAGCTGCCGCCATTACCGAATTTTGACTGGCGAGAGCCGCTGTGATTGCCTAGATCAGGACGCGGGAGGCCAATTCGAGAGGCAAGATATGTCCGGAGAGCCATCCTCCTTCTCATTGAGCCGGCGCCAGGCGCTCGGTTTGATCGCGGTCACCGCCGGAGGTGGAGTGTTCCTGCCGGCCTCGGCAATGGCCGCCCAATCTTCGGCTACCCAGGCCTCGCTCTATGCCGGACTGGCCCTGTTCGAAACCGGCGCCGGTGTCTGCGCCATCACACCTGAGGTGACAGAAGGGCCGTTCTATTTCGACCCAAAACTCGAACGTGCCGATGTCACCGAAGGCAAGAAGGGTATTGCCCTTGACGTCCGGCTGCAGGTTGTCGACGCGGGCTGCCGCCCGCTTGCCGGCGCTCGTGTCGACATCTGGCATTGCGACGCGCAAGGTGCCTATTCCGGCTATCCGGGACAAGGTGACGGCCGCGACGTCGACACGTCGGGCCAGACCTTCCTGCGTGGCTGGCAGAAGACCGACGCGCGCGGCATCGTTTCCTTCGCGACCATCTATCCCGGCTGGTATCGCGGTCGCACCACCCATATCCATTTCAAGGTTTTCCCCGACGACAGGTCGGTGATGACCGGCCAGTTGTTTTTCCCCGACAGTCTCAGCGAGCAGATCTTCACCTCTGTCGCGCCCTACAATGACCGGCCCGGCAAGCGCGACACCTCAAACGCCGCGGACGGCATTGCCAGGCAGGCCGGCCCGCAGTCGCAGGCCGCACTGCGCGAGGTCGAGGATGCCTATCAGGCGCTGATGATCGTCGCGGTGAAGCCCGGCTGAGCGACGTTCCCTTCCCCACCCTGCTCCCGACGAAAACTCCGGCCGCGAAAACTCGTTTGTCATCTAACTGAAATAAACATCTGGCATTAGCCACGGCGGACACCACAATGCTTGCCGGCAAAGCTGTTTGAAGCTCCGGAAACTTTTTGATCGTCGATTGCCAACCGGCCGGCTGTCTCTATGCTGCCCGCACCGGTACGGCCGAAGAGGGATGACCATGGCCAAGGCGGACAAGACTGCGACAATGAGCCGGCTGCATTCGGCGGCAAGACTGGCAAGAACCGCGCTGGCGGCTCGGCTTCTGGCGCATGGCTTCTATGCCGGCCAGGACCAGATCATGTTGGCGCTCGACCGCGAGGATGGCCAGACGCCGGGCAATCTCGCCGGCCGCCTCGGCGTGCGCCCACCCACCATCACCAAGACCATCAACCGGTTGCAGGCCCAGGGTTTCCTGGAGAAGCGCGCCTCGTCGGCGGATGCTCGCCAGGCGCATATCTTCCTCACCGACACCGGCCGCGACATCATCCACGCCATCGAGAAATCGGTGAAGAAGACCGAGAAGCAGGCGCTGAAGGGCCTCGACAAGAAGGACCAGAAGGCGCTGTTCAAGCTGCTTGCCCGCATCGAGGCCAACCTCTCGAACGAGGAACTGGTGCTCATCGACGACGACGCAGAGTCGGACGACTGATCAGCCGATCGTCGCGGCAGGCGATCAGGCCGCCTTTGCGGTGGATCCATGGACCAGCGACGACCAGCGCCCCGGCGTCATGCCGAACGCCTTCTTGAATTGCCTGATAAAATGGCTCTGGTCGCTGAAGCCGGCTTCGATAGCGATCTGCGCCAATGGCTCGCCGGCGGCGATCATCCGCCGCGCGCACTGAAGCCGGCGCATCACCAGGAAGCGATGCGGACTGGTCGAGAAAGCGGCGCGGAAATGCCGTGACAAGGCATAGCGGTCGAGCCCGGTTATCGCTTCCAGTTCGCCGGAACGCACCGGCCGTGTCAGGTTTTCCGTGAGATAGTCGCGCGCCAGTGTCGCCGCCCGCCACGCTGTCTTGGTAATCGGCTTCGCCGGTTGGCCGGCATGCCGTGTCAGGCTTTGCATCAGTTGCGTCAGGAAGTCGTCGACGAACAACTCGTCGAGTTCCTGCTCGAGCGGTCCCAGCGCCGAAAGCAGCGTCGCGCAGAAGGCGGTGTCCGTCACCACGCCATCCCTGACAAAAGGCAGCGACGCGCCGCCAAGGCAGCCGAGCATCAGCGACGGCTCCAGGTAGAGCATTCGGTAGCGCAGGCCGTCCTCGGTCCCGGCGCCGCCGTCGTGCAGCTCGTCGGGATGCAGCACGATGATCTGGCCGGGCAGGCTGTGGCGCGTAGCACCGAGATAGCGAAACGTCTGCACCCCGTGCAGCGTCACCCCGATCGAATAGGTATCGTGGCGATGCAGGTCGAACGCGCTGCCATGGAAGCGCGCCTCGATCCGCTCCATGCCGGTGGGGTCGGGGGCGGAGATGATGCAGTTCTCCGCAGCATCAACGCACAAACGTCCAAGACCCCTGAAGGCCTGGCTGTCTAGATCGTGCGACATCGTCTCCTTCAGCCTCGCATTGGGGCACAAGCTCGAATGGCCAATGTCTCATGTTCGATACGAAATTTGCAATCGTGCTCAGGGAAGATCTGCCGGTCTGGCAGAAACTCAACGTCACGGCCTTTCTGACCAGCGGCATCGTGGCCCAGTTTCCGGACATCATCGGCGGGCCCTATCGCGACCGCGCCGGCAATCTCTACAACCCGCTGTCGATCCAGCCCGTCATCGTGCTGTCCGCCGACCAGGCAACGTTGGGCACCATCCACCGGCGCACGCTGGAGCGCGGCGTGACCACCTCGCTCTATGTCGAGGAGATGTTCGCGACCGGCTTTGACGCGGCCAACCGTGCCGTCTTCGCCGAATTCGCGCCTGAAGACGCCAAGGTGGTCGGTATTGCGATACGCGCCGAGAAGAAGCTGGTCGACAAGATCACCAAGGGCGCCCGCATGCACGCCTAGTTTTCCGAAGCATGGACCAAACCCGCCTGGGCTCTTGTTATGCCAGCCGGCTTTGGTGTGGCGGCAGGCGACAATTGGCTTGCCGGGAGCCGGCAATTCCCGCAAAGGTGGGCTTCAGCCCAGCTTCCCACCCGGCCTGCAAGTGAGTGCTCCCCAAAGACATCCAGAAAGCGCAACGCCCCCGGTGGCGATCCTGTGCATGCTTTCCACCTACGTCTTCTTCACCTTCCTCGACACCTCAAGCAAATACCTCGTCCTTGCCGGCGTTTCCGTGCTGATCGTTGCCTGGGTGCGCTTTGCCGTGCATGTGGTGCTGGTCGGCACGCTGCTGCGCGGCTGGCGCCAACCGGTGCGGTTCCGCCCGGTCAACCTGCCGGCACATGTCCTGCGCGGCCTGTTCCTGTTCGGCTCGACCATATTCAACGTCCTGGCGCTGCGCTCCCTGCAACTGGCCGAGACCACCTCGATCTATTTCTTCGGGCCGATGGTAATCACGGCGCTGGCCGGTCCGCTGCTTGGCGAGTGGGCAGGCTGGCGGCGCTGGCTGGCGATCCTGGCGGCCTTCGCCGGTGTCCTCATCATCACCCGGCCGGGCGTCGGCGTTTTCGGCATCGGGCATCTTTTCGCTCTCGGCTCGATGCTGTCGAACTGCTTCTACGTCATCATGACGCGCCGCATGTCGGCGACCGAGACGTCGGAAAGCCTCATCCTGTTCTCGGCGCTGGCGCCGGCGCTGCTGCTGTTGCCCTTGCTGCCATTTTCGTTTTCGCTGCCGCATGACGGCTGGCACTGGTTCGTGCTGCTCATGCTCGGCGTGTTCGGCGGCGTCGGCCACTGGCTGCTGGTCCAGGCCTACCGGCTGGCGACAACCACGGCATTGGCGCCCTATCCCTATTCGCAGATGGTATGGATGATCATTTCCGGCTGGATCGTCTTCAAGCAGTTTCCCGACCGCTGGACGCTGGTCGGCGCCGCCATCATAGTCGCCAGCGGCCTCTACATCGTCCATCGTGAGCACCGGCTTCGGCTGCAGAGCCGCGCGGCCTCCGATGTCGAGGCCGAAGCGCTGGCAAAAAAACTTTGATTTGCCCCCGATCGGTGGCATAACGCCGCCTTTAAACAGTTTAGGTCTGGAAATTCAGGTCCGGGGAGCGCAAGGCGCTGGCACAGAAAATCAAGCTTTCGACGATCGCGGATGCGCTCGGCGTGTCCACGGCCACGGTCTCGCTGGCGCTGCGCGACAGCCCTCTGGTTGCCGGGGCCACCCGCGACCGCATCAAGGAACATGCCCGCGCCATCGGCTATATCTACAACCGACGCGCCGCCAGCCTGCGCACCTCGCGTTCGGGCATTGTCGGCGTCGTCGTCCATGACATCATGAACCCGTTCTTCGCCGAGATCCTGCGCTCGATCGAAAGCGAGCTCGACCGCAGCCGGCAGACCTTCATCCTGTCCAACCACTATGATCAGCTCGAAAAGCAGCGCACTTTCATCGACACGCTTTTGCAGCTTGGCGCCGACGGCGTCATCATGTCGCCGGCCATCGGCACACCAGCTTCCGACATCGTGATGGCCGAGGAGAACGGCCTGCCGGCGGTGTTGATCGCGCGCACCGTCGAGGGCGCCGACGTGCCGGTCTTTCGCGGCGACGATGCCTATGGCACCGGGCTTGCCACCAACCATCTGATCTCGCTCGGCCACAAGCGCATCGCCATGATCGGTGGCACCGACCAGACCTCGACCGGCCGCGACCGCTATCAGGGTTATGTCAACGCGATGGACGCGGCCGGACTGGAAGTCAGGCCGTCCTGGCGCATTGCCGGCCCGCGCACCAAGCAAGCCGGTTTCGAGGCCGCCGGACAGTTCCTGGCGCTGAAGGACAGGCCGACCGCTGCCTGCTGCTGGAACGACCTTGTCGCCATCGGCCTGATGAACGGCATTGCCCGCGCCGGCCTGGTGCCGGGCGTCGACATCTCCGTTACCGGCTATGACGACCTCGAAGAGGCGGCGATCGCGACGCCGGCGCTGACCACCGTCTGGAACGGCCAGCGCGAGGTTGGCCGCCGCGCCGCCAGCGCGCTGCTCGACAAGCTCAACGGGCAGACGGTGCGACCCTCGCAGGAATTGATCAAGCCGGAACTGCATGTGCGTCAGTCGACCGGCAAGCCGGTGGAGCGTGCATGACCAAGGCCGAACAACTGCAGACCGTCACCATTCTGGTGCCGGGCGATTTCAACGACCACGCGGTCGACCGCATCAACCACACATTCAGGCGCGTCACAGTCGAACGCGCCGATCCGTCTCTGGTCACCGACGAGATGCGCAGCAATGTGCGTGGCATCGCTTCGTTCGCCGGCATCAACGCGGCGATGATGGATGCACTGCCCAATCTCGAACTCATCGCCTCGTTCGGCGTCGGTTATGATTCGGTCGATGTCGGCCATGCGGCCGCAAAAAACATCATGGTCACCAACACGCCTGACGTGTTGACCGAGGAGGTCGCCGACACCGCCATCGGGCTGCTGATCAACAC
>NZ_RZQG01000769.1:0-2869 GCF_003998635.1 Mesorhizobium sp. M7D.F.Ca.US.004.03.1.1 | reverse complement strand
GTCTCCATCCATTTATGGACATTGACGCGTGGAAAGGTCTCCTTGCGAAGGCAGAGTGATACCTGTACAGCCCCCCGCTCAAGCGCCACCGCCGCATTGTCGAACGCCGACGCCCCGTTCCCCAAGACCCCGATTCGGCGCCTGGCAAGAGCGCCGAAATCGATTGCATCAGCGGTGTGGGCGTAGCGATCGCGCGGCAGCGCTGCGCTCACCACCGATGGAACTTCCCATCGGCCGCTGCCGTCGAGGCCAGTACAAAGGATGAGCTTGCGTGCCAGGTATTCGTTGCCATCAGCGGCCCGCAGAGAGAGCCCTGCCGCCGGCGCGGGCGCGATGTCGATTATGCGGCTGTCGTTGCGCACCGGAATGCCCAGCACGCGCCGGTACCAGATCAGATAATCCTGCCACATACCTCGCGGAATCTTTGTGAGTTCGTCCCAGGCTGATCTGCCCCACTGCGCTTCGAACCAGGCGCGCGGCGACAGCGACGGATTGCCGAAGTCCAACCCACTAAGTATCTTCGGCGTTCGCAGGGTGATCATCCGTGCGAACGTTGTCCAGGGGCCCTCCTCCCCCTCGCGGGCCGCATCAAGTACGATGATATTCGTTACCTGCTCGCGCATAAGCCCATAGGCAGCCGCAAGCCCGCTCTGCCCGGCTCCGACGATCACGACATCATAGACATGCCCCCTCGGGGACGTCGTCTCGGGCATCCACGGCCGGTTCGGGAAGTCTATGAAGGCATTCTGGCGCTTGACCAGGCTTTCGAGCTCCTCCAGACTCATGTGCTGCGCCCCCAGGCCAAGCTGCCCCTCGCGCCATTTGCCGAAAAGACGGTCAGCGCTATCGTGTCGAGATCAAAGGCGGATGGCTGTCTCATCGGCTCTCCAGGTGACCCGCGGTCGCCTCAGCGCGCCGCGATCACTCTTCAGAAGCCGAAATTAACGTGGCCGCCATGCGCCCGGCGATAGCATCGCGCGCACGACTTGTTGCGTCTCGGGGCTTGATGGATGCAGCCGTCCAGCATGCTCGCATCGAGCTTTTCAAGGCTGGATCGCCATAAGCGCTGGGCATTCTAATCTGGCATCTGGGATCCAAAATGTGCGCGATGCTGGCCGGGGCTGGTGCCAAACGATTTGCCAAATCGCCGCAAGAACGTTGCCTCATTCCCAAAACCACATCGGGCGGCGATATCTTTCATGGGGTGATCGGTATTGAGAAGCAAATGCCGCGCCGCCTCCAGGCGCAGCGCTTCAACCACCTTGCTCGGTGTGCGTCTCGTATGACTGCGATAGTGCCGCAGGAAACTGCGCTCGCTCATGTTCATACGTGTTGCGAGCACAGGGATCGACAAGTCTTCAGCAAGATTGGCACTCATCCAGGCATGAAGGTCGGAGAAGCGACCGCTCTCGGATTGCAATGTGAGGGGAACACTGAATTGCGCCTGGTCGCCCGGCCGCTTCAAAAACATCACAAGGTTGCGGGCAATTTCGAGCGCCACGGCCTGTCCAAGATCCTGTTCAACCATCGCAAGCGCGAGGTCTATTCCCGCGGTCACGCCGGCAGATGTCCAGATATGACCGTCATTGATAAAGATGGGACCCCTTTTCACGAGCACCTTGGGAAAACGGCTCTCAAGGTCGTCATAGGACTGCCAGTGTGTCGTTGCCCGGCGCCCATCGAGCAGCCCAGCAGCAGCCAATGCAAAGGCTCCGGTGCATACCGACGCTAGCCTGCTCGCCTTTTTGGCATGCACCTCGAAAATGGACTTGAACCGGTCCCCCTCGCAAAAGGCATGAATGCCCGGTCCACCCGGCACAATCAATGTATGCGGCGCCGCCGTATCCTCGCTTAACGCGTCGGTATGAATGGAGATACTTGCGGGCATCTCCACAGAACCAGCAGGCGACAGGACAGAAACATCATAAGGCTGATGAGGTCCATCGACGACGAGATTTGCAGTGAGGAACACATCGAGCGGCCCGGATATATCCAGAAAACTCATCCTAGAGAAAGCAATGAGTTGCACCGACTTCGTTGGTGGCATGTGTGGACCTTTGTTCCGCGACGGCATCCATGAGCAACATGGGGCGATTGATTGCTCAGTACCGATTTTGGCGGAAATCGTCAATTTATTGTCGTTTACGCCAAGCAACGGGCCACTAAGCTGCGGACTGCAAAAGGATGTTTGCGGATTGGAGTCCAAAGTGAACGAGATTGCAGATCGCCCCATCAAGGTGGGCGTGCTTATCGAACCTGGGGTTTTGTTGATGGACGTCGTTGGGGTCCAATCGGTCTTAGGATTCTCATCAGGCGTGGAGCTTTACCACGTGGGAAAGACCAAGGAGTTGATCCGCGCATGGGGTGGCCTACCGCTGGCCGCAACGACAACATATTCGGAGTGCCCGCAGTTGGACGTTCTTGTGGCGGGAGCCATGGCGCCGCAGGTATATTCAGATCCGCAAACCATTGCCTTCGTTCAAGAGCAGGCCATGCACGAGCCCTACTTTATCGGGATTTGCGCTGGCGCCTTGCTATTTGGCGCGGCTGGTTTGCTGCAAGGCAAGCGCGCAACAACCAATCTTCAATGTATCGATCGCCTGTCTGAGTTCGGCTGCGACGTCGTCGAGGGCGGTTCCGTGGTTGAAGACGGCAAGCTGTTTACAGCTGGTCCCGCGACTGGCGGCTTTGAGGCAGCTCTTCTCGTTTTGTCTCGCCTTCGTGGTGAGCATGCAGCCAAGTTGCAGGAACTGAACGTTGAATACCACCCCAAGGCAATCTTCGGCGTCGGCACGGCAGAATTGGCGGGGCCGGAGCTTACGGAAGAAGTCAAAGTTTTCGGCAAGGGCTTCTTCTCGCAATGCGTGAA
>NZ_RZQG01000768.1:0-2871 GCF_003998635.1 Mesorhizobium sp. M7D.F.Ca.US.004.03.1.1 | reverse complement strand
GGTTCGGCTGATAGTCCGAGGAACGCAGCGCCGCTTCGATGCGCGCCCGCGTCGCCGGCTTCACGCTCGCGGGATCGTCGAAATATTTGGACAACGTCGGCCGTGACACTCCACATGCCTGGGCGAAGTCATCCATCGTGCGGTGCGTCTTCTCCGCCATCGATACCGGTCCCTTCCCCATTCGCCTGCCGGACCGATCCGGCCGTAACAGTCATGCGGCCGTTGCCCCGGGAGCGGCAATGCTTGACCGAACTTATTCAGTCAAATTTTCACAGTTCCCAATACAACGCAAAAACATTACGTACGTCAAATTATTTATTGACGCCCCGAAATCAACTGGCGCGCCGATGCAAGCATCAGGCGATCGTGACTGGGGTATCTCGGCGAAGGTCAGGAATCTGCTGATTGGCTGGGGACAGGAGTGCGAGAGATCCAAGCCGGCGCAACGGGCGGGCAGGCGCGCCGCCGCGAAGAATGCGGTTGACGTGCGGGCGCGGGCTTCTCTGGTGTGTGGGCGTGGTCGGGCCGTGAAATGGCCCGCAACCTGCTGGGACGGTAGCAATCGATCGGGAGGCGCATGCGGCGCCTCCCGATCGCAATCATCATTCGATCATTCGCCGCGCATCGTCGCCTGGAAGGTCGGCAGGTGCTTCTTCTGCGCCTCCAGCATGCGCTCGCGGTAGACGCCGTAGATGACGTCGGTATCGTGCAACGTCACGCCGGCAATTGTCGGCGAGGCGAAGACCGGCAGTTCGATGCCGCGCTTGGACAGCGCTTCCGCGGTGCGGGCGATCAGTTCGTGCGCCAGGATCATGGCGAGCACGGTCGACGAACCCGAGACCGGACGGCTCCAGCCTTCGACCGGCACGATCGCGTCCTCGATCGGCGAACAGGTGTCAATGACGAGGTCGGCCGCGTCCGCAAGCCGCTTGCCGGAGGAGTGCGTCGCCGGCTTGTCGAGGTTGTTCTTGCTGGTCACCGCGACGACGAAGATGCCGCGCTTCTTGGCATAGAGCGCTGTGTCGATGCCGGACGAATTGCGGCCGCTGTGACCGAAGATGATGATCGAATCGCCCTTGTTGAGCGGCTGGTGGTCGAGGAATTTTTCGGCGTATTTCTCGGTCCGCTCCAGCCACAGCAATTCGCGCACGCCGCCGGCGCCGAGCACGTTGTGCCACATCACGCGCGGGTCGGTCAGCGGATTGAAGCCGACAAAGCTGCCGTAGCGCGGGAACACTTCCTGCACCGGCAGCACCGAATGGCCCGACCCGTAGAGATGGACCAGCCCGCCGCCCTCGAGCGTGTCGGCAAAGCGGCTGGCGGCCTGGCCGAAGGCTTCTTCGTTGGTTTTCGCCGCCTGGTCGATGAGGGCTGCGAGACGGTGGATGTAGAGATCGGACACGTGGGTACTCCTGTTTAAGTGTCGGCTTGGGATGGATCAGCTTCTTGGGGTTGACGGGACGCGCCCGGCGCGCAGCGTCGAGCGGATTTCGTAGCGGTCACCACGCATGATGGAGACGGTGAATTCGAACGGACCGCGCTCGTCGGTGGTGATGCGCTCGACGACGAAGGCGGGGCTGCCAACCGGGAGATCAAGCAATTCGGCATCCGCAGCACCGACGGCGCCGACGCGATAATTCTCGCGCGCCGCCACCGGCACGATGCCGTAATGGCGCTCCAGCGCCTCGTAGAGCGATCCCTGCAGCAAGCCGGCGTCGAGGAAACCAGGCACGCGCACGGCCGAGAGCTGCGCCGTCTGGATGCCGATCGGTTCGCTGTTGCCGAGTCGCAGGCGCCGGATGCGCACCACCGGATCGCCCTCCTCGATCTCCAGCGCACCGGCCGCCGCGGCATTGGCCGTGGTCAGGCCGCAATCGAGCAGGCGCGAGCCGGCGACCACGCCCATATTGCCCATCTCCTGGGTGAAGCTGGTCAGCTCGCGGGTGCCGGCGACCAGCGTGGTCGAGCGCACGAAGGTGCCGCGGCCATGCTCGCGCCGCAGCAGCCCGGCCTCCTCGAGATTGCGCAAGGCGTGGCGCAGCGTGATGCGGCTGACCCCGAACAGGGCGCACAGCCTGTCTTCGGCCGGGATCTGATCGCCCGTCGCCCATTCGCCGCTCTTGACGATGGCGCGGATCGCTTCTTCGACCTGATACCAGAGCGGCTCCGGTCGTCTGCGATCCGGTTGCTGAAAGCTTGCTTCGCTCATCGCACCTGCCTCCACTCGCTTCCCGCGAGCCCGGCCAGCGCCGCCCCGACGAGACCCGCGCGAGAACCGAATTGACCCGGTCGCAGAACAATATGCTTGAGATGCGGCGGCAGTTGCCGCTGCATCGCGGCAAGCAGCGGCGGCCGGATCATGTCCAGCGCCTCCGCCAGGCCGCCGGAGATCAGCACCGCCTGCGGATCGAGCAGCGCGACGGCGCCGGCCAGCGCAGTACCGAGCCGACACGCCGGCGCCTCCAATGCGGCAAGTGCCGCCTTCTCGCCGGCCCGGGCGGCGTCGATCAGCCTGCCGCCATCCGCCAAGCCGATCTGTTGTGCCAGGGCGTCGAGCGCCCGGCCGGAGGCGACGCGCTCCAGCCAGCCGCTGCGCTCCTCGCCTTGATCCTCTGTGTCGGCGCAGGCCCATCCGAAGGAGCAGGCGCCGCCACGGGCGCCGGCGACGATGCGGCTGTTGGCCAGCACGGCGGAACCGATGCCGGTGCCGATCGCCAGCAGGATCGCGTCGGACATGCCTTTCGCACTGCCTTCGACGGCTTCCGCGAGCATGGCGATCTGCGCGTCATTGCCGAGCGCGATGCGCAGGCCCGGAAACAGTCTCGCGACATCGACACCGTCGAGCCAGGGCAGGTTCGGGACCCAGCGGCA
>NZ_RZQG01000767.1:0-2871 GCF_003998635.1 Mesorhizobium sp. M7D.F.Ca.US.004.03.1.1 | reverse complement strand
CCCCCGCCGCAAGATGCGGTCGAGTTCGCCGAGAAATCGCGAACGGTCCTGCGGGGCGAAGCTGGCATTGTAGCCCTTGCTTTCGCCGGTCTCGCGCAAGTGCTGCTTGAGATCGCGCATCGCCACCGCCATGCCGATCGTTTCCGGCGTGAAGGGGCGCCCGGTCGGTCCAAGCACGTGCGCGCCGAGTGCCACCGCGCGGGCGGCAAGCGGAATGTCCGCGGTGATCACGATGTCGTTGGATTTTGCGTTTTCGACAATCCAGTCGTCGGCGGCGTCGGCGCCCTTGGACACCACGACGTTGCGGATCATCGGGTCGCGGGAGGGGCGCAAGCCACCATTGGAGACGTAAGTGACGACGACGCCATGGCGCTCGGCGACTTTTTCGACCTCGGCTTTGACCGGGCAGGCGTCTGCGTCGACGAGAATGGCGGGTGAGGGCATTGTCTCTCCAGAACGAGCAGGGGCCGGAAACTTGTCCGGCCCCATACCTGAAATCTCACGACTGTCAGGCCGGCAGTGCGCCGGACTTCTTCGCCGTCCAGGTCGCGATATAGTCCATCAGGCCGGGGTTGAGGCAGTCATAGGGCTCCAGTCCGATTGTCTTCAACTGCGCACGGATGCCGTCCATCCGCTTTGGATCGACGCCGGACTCGATGATCGACGAGACGAAAGCGGTGAAGCCCGGCGGCGACCAGCCGTCCTCCTCGAAGCGCTCGGGATGGATGAAGGACAGGCCCTTGAACGGGTGGTCGCGCTCGACCGGTCCGTGCATGTGGACGCCGCAGCCGGTGCAGGCATGGCGCTGGATCAGCGCCGAGGGGTCCACCACCTTGAGCTTGTCGCCGTTCTCTGTGACGGTGACGTCGCCGGTGCCAGCCACGGCAACCACCGAGAACACCGCGCCTTCCGGCTTCCAGCATTTGGTGCAGCCGCAGGCGTGGTTGTGGGCGATCTGCCCCTTGACCTTCACCTTGACCGGTTTGCTGGTGCAAGCACAGACCAGCGTGCCGCCGGCAAAGCTCGCGCTCTCCTTGGGCAGGCCGTTGTCGATTTTCGGATGCAGTTTCTCCGCCATTCTTTTCTCCTCCCAGTTGTGAACCACAGAGGTCGCTGGCCGGTCGGTCGGCGGCTTGTGGCTTTCCTCAGTAAACGACGACGCTTCGGATCGACTTGCCCTCATGCATGAGGTCGAACCCTTTGTTGATGTCTTCCAGTTTCAGCAAATGGGTGATCATCGGATCGATCTGGATCTTGCCGTCCATGTACCAGTCGACGATCTTCGGCACGTCGGTGCGGCCGCGCGCGCCGCCGAAGGCGGTGCCCATCCAGGTGCGTCCGGTGACCAGTTGGAACGGCCGCGTCGAGATTTCCTGGCCGGCGCCGGCGACGCCGATGACGACCGACTTGCCCCAGCCGCGATGCGAGGCTTCCAGCGCCTGACGCATGACCTTGGTGCTGCCCGTGCAGTCGAATGTGTAGTCGGCGCCGCCGATCTGGTCGGCGCCGCGCTTGGTCATGTTGACGAGGTGGGGGACGACATCGCCGTCGATCTCCTTCGGATTGACGAAATGCGTCATGCCGAATTTCTCGCCCCAGGCCTTCTTGTCGTTGTTCAGGTCGACGCCGATGATCATGTCGGCGCCGGCAAGCTTCAGGCCCTGGATGACGTTGAGGCCGATGCCACCGAGGCCGAAGACCACGGCAGTCGCGCCTTGCTCGACCTTGGCAGTGTTGATGACCGCACCGATGCCAGTGGTCACCCCGCAGCCGATGTAGCAGATCTTGTCGAAGGGTGCGTCCGGGTTGACCTTGGCCAGCGCGATCTCGGGCAGCACGGTGAAGTTGGAGAAGGTCGAGCAGCCCATATAGTGGAAGATCTTGTCCTTGCCGATCGAGAAGCGCGACGAGCCGTCGGGCATCAGGCCCTGGCCCTGCGTGGCGCGGATAGCGGTGCACAGATTGGTCTTGCGCGACAGACAGGACGGGCACTGCCGGCATTCCGGCGTATAGAGCGGGATGACATGGTCGCCCTTCTTGACGGAGGTGACCCCTTTGCCGACATCGACCACCACACCGGCGCCCTCATGGCCGAGGATGGCCGGGAACAGGCCTTCGGGATCGGCGCCCGACAGCGTGAATTCGTCGGTATGGCAGATGCCGGTCGCCTTGATCTCGACCAGCACCTCGCCCTCGCGCGGACCGTCGAGGTCGACCTCCATGATCTCCAGCGGCTTTCCGGCGGCGACAGCGACAGCGGCGCGGGTTTTCATCAGGCAATTCCTCCAGAGGCGATTTTTGCGCAAGCTTTCAGGTTTTGCCTTGGCGATCAACAGCTAGCTGGTTCCAGGCTTGGGCCAGCATGGAGAATTCTAATCCAAATCGATTGAAAGACCGCGATTGACCCGGCCGGCTTGACCACGCCAGCACAGGCCATAAAAGGAACGGCCGACCCGAGGGATGACATTCCGCATGTTCACCAAAATCCTGATCGCCAACCGTGGCGAGATCGCCTGCCGCGTCATCAAAACGGCGCGCAAGATGGGCATCGCCACGGTTGCCGTCTATTCCGATGCCGACCGCGATGCCGTGCATGTCGAGATGGCCGACGAGGCGGTGCATATCGGGCCTTCGCCCGCGGCGCAAAGCTATCTCATCCCTGAAAAGATCATCGCCGCCTGCAAGGAGACAGGCGCTCAGGCTGTGCATCCCGGCTACGGGTTCCTGTCCGAGCGGGCGGCCTTCTGTGAGGCGCTGGAAGCGGAAGGCATCACCTTCATCGGCCCGAAGCCCAAGGCGATCAGGGCAATGGGCGACAAGATCGAATCGAAGAAGTTCGCCAACGCCGCCAAGGTTTCCACGGTACCCGGC
>NZ_RZQG01000766.1:0-2881 GCF_003998635.1 Mesorhizobium sp. M7D.F.Ca.US.004.03.1.1 | reverse complement strand
CTGCTCAAGACGCATGTCGGCACGCAGGCCCAGCTGGACGACGCCCAGACGGCGGTGCAGCAGGCCAACGCCGCCCTTGTCGGCGCCGACGCACAGATCGCCGCTGCGCAGGCCAATATCGGCGTGCTGCAGGCGCAGCGCGCGGAATCGGCAAGCACGCTGGCGTCCCTGCAGCTCAGCCACGATAAGGCCCTGCGCGATCTTTCCTTCACCGTGCTCAAGGCGCCTTATGACGGCGTCGTTGGCAACCGTTCCGTCGAGCAGGGCGACCTCGTCAGCCCCGGCCAGAAGCTCGCCGTCATCGTGCCGATGGACAAGCTCTACATCGTCGCCAACTTCAAGGAGACGCAGCTTGCCCGGCTGGTGCCCGGCGAGAAGGTCAAGATTTCGGTCGATGCGACCGACGGCCAGGACTTCGAGGGAACCGTCTCGTCGCTGGCCCCGGCTTCCGGCGCGGTGTTCTCGCTGCTGCCGCCCGAAAACGCCACCGGCAACTTCACCAAGGTGGTGCAGCGCGTTCCGGTCCGCATCGATGTGCCCGCCGACGTGCTGAAGAGCGGCAGGCTGCGCGCCGGCCTGAGCGTCATCGTCGCCGTCGACAGCCGCACCGCCCCATCCGGGTCGGGCTCAGTGGCATCGAACTGAGCGGTAGCCGGGGAGCAATGCCATGGCAACCGCAACCCTGACAGCAGGAGCGCCGCCGGCGAGGCCGGCTGTGCCTGACACCATCTCGACGCGGCGCGTCATCGCCTTCCTGGCGATGGTGTTCGGCATGTTCATGGCCATCCTGGACATCCAGATCGTCTCCGCCTCGCTAGCCGAGATCCAGGCCGGCCTGAGCGCCAGCTCCGACGAGATCCCGTGGGTGCAGACCGCCTATCTGATCGCCGAAGTGGTGATGATCCCGCTGTCGGGTTTCCTCAGCCGGATGCTGTCGACGCGCGTGCTGTTCACGATCTCCGCGGCAGGCTTCACCGCGGCCAGTGCGCTGGCGGCGACCGCCACCAACATCGACCAGATGATCGTCTACCGCGCCGTGCAGGGCTTTATCGGCGGCGGCATGATCCCGAGCGTCTTTGCTGCCGCCTTCACCATCTTCCCGCCCTCGCGCCGCGCCGTGGTATCGCCGATGATCGGCCTGGTGGCGACGCTGGCGCCGACCATCGGCCCGACCGTCGGCGGCTACATCAGCCATGCCATGTCCTGGCATTGGCTGTTCCTGGTCAATGTCGTGCCCGGCATCCTGGTGACGACGGCGGCCTGGACGTTGATCGACTTCGACAAGCCCAACCTCAAGCTGTTCAGCAAGTTCGACTGGTGGGGCCTCGCCGGCATGGCGGCCTTGCTAGGTTGTATGGAATATGTGCTGGAGGAAGGCCCCAACAATGACTGGCTGCAGGACCAGGGCGTGTTCATCTGCGCCATCGTCATGACCATTGGCGGGGTGCTGTTCTTCTGGCGCGTGTTCACCGCCGAGGAGCCGATCGTCGACCTGAAGGCGTTCACCAACATCAACTTCGCCTTCGGCTCGCTGTTTTCCTTCGTCATCGGCATCGGCCTCTACGGCCTGACCTATCTCTACCCGGTGTTCCTCGGGCGCATCCGTGGCTACGATTCGATGATGATCGGCGAGGCGTTGTTCGTCAGCGGTCTGGCCATGTTCTTCACCGCGCCGATCTCGGGCATCCTGTCCAACAAGATGGACCCGCGGTTGATGATGATGATCGGCTTCTTCGGCTTCGCCACCGGAACCTGGTGGATGACGCATCTGACCGCCGACTGGGATTTCTATGAGCTGCTCATCCCGCAGATCCTGCGCGGCTGTTCGATGATGCTGTGCATGGTGCCGATCAACAACATCGCACTCGGCACCTTGCCGCCGGAGCGGTTGAAGAATGCATCAGGCCTGTTCAACCTCACCCGCAACCTTGGCGGCGCCGTTGGCCTTGCCCTGATCAACACCGTGCTGATCGACCGCAACGCCTTCCACTACGCAAGGCTCTCCGAGCATGTGCAGTGGGGCAGTGAGGCCGCGCAGACCAAGCTGCAGAACATGACGCTCAATTTCGAGCAGACCCCCGGCCTGGACGCGACCAGTGCGGCCATCTCCAAGCTGTCGGGCATGGTCCAGCAGCAGGCGGCGTTGCTGTCCTTCATGGATGTGTTCTTCATGCTGACGGTTCTGTTTGCGACGCTTGGCCTGTTCACCATGCTGATCCGCAAGCCGGCTGCGGCCGGCGGTGGCGGCGGCGGGCATTGAACAGGAGATCCATACGCGGCAGCGGTTTCGGGAAGCTCCTCCAGTCCACGCCCGAAAAGCTCTGATCGCGCAAAAAACTCCGGGCCGCAAAGCCCGGAGTTTTTCGTTTCCGACTACGAATGCATGTTCTGTCGGCTGAAGGACTTCGGCCGCGTCACAACCCCTGCTGGTTATGAGTTCGGACCCAGATCAGATGGTCCAGGTCCAGTCGATCGGGTGGTTGAAGATCGGGGTGAACGTTACACCGACCGCCTCCATATCCCTGCGGCCGTCGACGACCATCTCCTTCAGGAGGTCCAACTGTGCCGCATGCTCGTCGGTGTCCCAGACGCTAACTTGCACGATCGAGCCCTTCGGCGAGACGCCCGCATAAAAGTGAAGGAGCCCCGGCAACCGTCTGATGGCCGGGATTATGTACTCCGAGGTCTTCTTGCTCGCGGCGTCGACCTCGGCGAACCGGCTCGGGTCGTAGCTGGCGCGCGAGACCCGGACGACGGCGGTTGTCGGCAATGACTCGGCCATGGTGGTTCTTTCGGTCATGGGGGACCTATCTCTTGGCAAATGTGAAACGGTCTTCCGTTCGCAATCACGTCAAAACAAAGAGATGGTTCTGTCAGGCCG
>NZ_RZQG01000765.1:0-2882 GCF_003998635.1 Mesorhizobium sp. M7D.F.Ca.US.004.03.1.1 | reverse complement strand
CTGCGATGCGGTACGCGACAAACTGTTCGCGGCCGCGGCGGGCAACGATGGTCCCCTTGCCGGTTCGGGCAACGCGAAACTGGATATGGCGGATGGGAAAGTCGTTACGGAGACTGGCAAATCGGTGAAGCTGGCCGACGTCTTCAAGGCCATGCAGGTCGGCGCCATCGAGGAATATGCCGAATTTGCGCCCAAGGGTTCTTCGCCGGAGGCATTAAGCAAGCTCTATGCCGGACAGCCGGAATTTCATGGTGGGGAAGGAGACAAGGATTCGGTCAAATATGCCTTTGGCGCCTACTTCGTCGAAGTGCGCATCAACCGCTACACCCGTGAAATCAGGGTGCCGCGCATCGTCGGTGCCTTTGCTGCCGGGCGCATCATGAACACGCGCACCGCGCGCAGCCAACTGATGGGCGGTATGATCTGGGGCATCGGCCAGGCTTTGCACGAGGCAACGGAGATCGATCGGCGGCACGCGCGCTACGTCAACCGCGACCTGCAGGACTATCTGGTGCCGGTCAACGCGGACATCAAACAGGTCGACGTGATCCTCGTCCCGGAAGTCGATCACGAGGTCAATCCTGCCGGTGTCAAGGGGTTGGGCGAACTTGGCAACGTTGGAACAGCTGCTGCCGTGGCAAGTGCGGTCTATCACGCCACCGGGAAGCGCATCCGCGATCTGCCAATCAGGATCGACGATTTGATAGACTGACGATTTGGGGCATTGGACTGAAAGTGGAACTCGTAACCCATAAGAAATTCAAAAACGGCAGGTTGATGCCGTGGGGAAAAGGCACGGTCGTTAGCGGAGCAAAGGGATTTGTCTACCTTTGCGGAAACACGGCAACCGCCGACGATTATGATCCAGCCGGAAAGAAGGGAGGCGGCTTCACTGGCGATGCAGCGGCACAGTGGCGCGCCATTCTGACGAACATCAAATCAGATCTGGAAGAACTCGGTAGCGCGCTCGACCACCTCATCCGGCTGACCTTCTTCATCAAGGGGCCGTTTCCCGATGGTGGCGTTCTGAGTTCTCCCAATTTTCGCCTGGACGTGCTGGACGAGTTCTTTGCCGAGCATTGCCCGAAGCACTGCAGCTATAACAACCCGCCGCCCTCGGAGGTGATCGGGGTTGCAGCGCTTGCGCAAGCCGACATTGTTGTTGAAATTGTCGCGATGGCGGCGCTGCCTGATTGAATAGAGTTCCCGCGTGCAATAGCGCTGGCTTAGTTACCCTTGGCTCTCGCGTATCATTCCGGCGCTGTGGCTGGAGCCGTGTAACGGCGGCGAACGGCATCGAGCACGCGCTTGCGGCTCTCCTCGGCGGATAGTGTTTTGTCCTCTTCCGCCTCGGCCGTTTCGCGTGCGAGGTCCTTGTCCCTGATCTGATGCCGGAACCATTTGGAATAGTCGCCGGCATGCAAATGAAACTCCCAGGTCTTGTCGTCGATGCCCTCAGCGATCTGGGCAAAGATCATCAGATTGTGGGCTCTGAGGTTCATCGCATTGTCAGTGCCGTGGAAATAGAAGCTGCCTGCTTCATCGAGCTGGCCTTCGGCGTATTTGCGGCTGTGCCGCTTGAGTGACTGGCGCGGCTCGATCACCTTGACCGTTTTGACTTTCTTGCCTGCCTGCGGCCGCCAGAACAGCACGCGTGCGCCCTTGGGAGTTGGGATGGCCTTCGGTGCCTCAATGCCTGTCTCATGGCAGAAGACCTTCACCACGTCCTTCGCCTTGGGGCCGAGCGCAATGATAGCCGTCACAAGGCGCAACGCGTCGGTCGAGATCGCCTCGGGGTGAACAGTGATCAGGATTGTGCCCGGCAATTCCAGTGACAGGACAGCCCGCGTATCGTCGCGCCGCTTGGGCAGGAGATGATGCGCTTCGTCGATGACGAGCCAATGCGGCCTTGCGGTGCGGCGGCGAAAACTGCCGAGGCCGGGCAGCAGGTCGGCAAAGAAATCAGGTCGCTCATTGACGCGCAGCGCCAGTCCATTGACGACGATATTGCTGTCGGCCTTGGCGATCAGATCCAGCACCTGCGCCTTTGTCGGTGCGCTTGATCCGTCACCAAGCCGCACGGCGCCCTGGAGGCCGTCGTAGTCTCCCTCGGGATCGAAGACGCAGAACTGAAACTTGCTCTCGACGAAGCGCTCCGTCAGCGCGGTGGCCAAGGTGGATTTGCCGATGCCCGAACTGCCGGCGATGAGGACCGTGTCGGTTGGAGACAAATAGATCTCGTCGCCGCCGGCCGATCCGAGAACGATACCGTCGTGGCGCCTCGATACGATCGCGTGATCATGCTTGATCATCTTGTCGATCAGCTGCTCCACGCCTTTGCCGCGTGCGCCACGCATGACCAAGTTGGCTGTATCCTTGACCGCTGGAATTGCATTATCGACGGCGACACTGCAGCCGCAGGCCTGCAGGAAGGCGTGGTCGTTTTCGGCGTCGCCGACGCCGATGACATTGTGCGGTGAAAGACGAAGATCCTGAAGGGCGGCAGCCAGCCCGGTAGCTTTGTTGATGCCGCTCGGCAGAATCATCACCGCGCCCTTGTTGAAAATGATTTCCAGTTCGAGGCCCATCTTCTTGATGACCTCGAGCACCGTGGCCTGATGGGGTTCCCAGGTCGCGATGATCGACTGGCCGACCGACAACGGCTTGACGCCCTGCTTCTTCAGTCTGGCGACGAATTTGGGCTCAGGCGAAGGGGCGATCACCCGCTCTTCCTCGCTGGCCGGTGTGTAGATCAGCGCTCCATTCTCGGCGACGACCTTGTCGAAGAGACTGACCTCTGAGAAGACGCGCTTGAGATCGGGCAGTTCGCGCCCGGTGACGAGAACGAGCTTGCGGCCGCTTTTCTTGAACCGCTTGAGGGC
>NZ_RZQG01000764.1:0-2883 GCF_003998635.1 Mesorhizobium sp. M7D.F.Ca.US.004.03.1.1 | reverse complement strand
GTGTAGGCGCCGGCATTGCCCGCCGTGCGAACACCGATCGCATCGACGGTCGCATAGGCGGCGATGATCGCTCCCGTTGCCAGCGCATAGAGTATCGACGTCGTCGCGGCCCTGCCTCTTCCGAGCGAGAGACCCATGATGCCGGCGGCGACCAGCGCGACGCCGACGGTCTGCGACATGGTGAGCTGCTGGTTGGCCAGGAAGAACCCGCCAAGCGTGACAAGCAGCGGCACGCCCCCGCGAACGATCGGATAGACCTGTCCCAGTTCGCCATATCTGTAGGCGGCCACCAGAAACACGCTGTAGCCGACCTGCAGGCAGGCCGAGAGAACGATATAGAACCAGGCCGGTGCGGCCGGAAGGGTGTGGAAGACGGCGAAGGGAATGGCGAGCGCCGTGCTGGAAAAGCTCATGACGGTGACGGTCCACAACCTGTCGGCCCCGGTCCGCAGGAAGGCGTTCCAGGTTGCGTGCAGGACCGCCGCAAACAGCGCCAGCCCGATGACCAACGGGCTCATTGCGGCCTGCGCGAAGCAGCGACGATGCCCAGGGCCGCCTTGCGGGCGTCGCGAATAGCGGTGTCAGCCTGCCCCATCTGCGCAACCAGGGTCGCGCCTTCGATCAGCATCAGCAGCACCGTCGCCACACTCTCGGCGCGGTCACGCGGCATCACCTCTTCGAGGATCGACTGCATGCGCCGCTTGAGGCCGTTCTTCTGCCTGGCGGCAGCCTTGAACACCGGATGCCGGGGATCACCGAACTCGGCCAGCGCATGCGCGAACAGGCAGCCATGGAAATCCGGGCTGCGGAACCAACGTTCATGCCAGTCGAGGATTTTTCCGATTTTTTGCTCTGGCGTGATGCCCTCCTGCGCGAGGCGGTCGAGCTGGCTCTCAAAACGCCTGGCACGATAGTCGAGCACCTCGACGATCAGCTCGTCTTTGCTGGGGAAGTGGCGATACATCGTCATCTTGGCCACCTCGGCCTCGGCGATGATCCGGTCGATTCCAGTGGCATGGAAGCCTGCGCGCTTGAACAGCGTGTAGGCCGTTTCGACGACGTGCTGACGCTTGTCGGAACCAGGCGATGATGTCATGACGCTTACCAAGTAGTGAGACAGGTCTGTCTCATAGCTATGCGGCAGATCGAGCCTTCTGTCAACGCGGTACAGAAAAGCGCCCGCAGCCGATCAAGCCGCGGGCGCGAAAAGAGATAGGAACGGAAAGCCGGTTAGCGCAGGACGCGGCAGCGGCCGTTGTACACCATCCAGCGGTCGAAGCCCGAGACGCAGAATTCGACATTGTCGCCGATCGAGGCAAAACCCTGGCCTTCCTCGATCAGGTACCAGATGGTGCGATCGCGGCCGTCGGAGAGACTGACGGTGGCGCCGCAGTAGCGGCGGCCGATCGGCCAGCTGTCGTTGGCCGGCAGGTAGCGGTGCTGGTGGATGCGCTGGAAATCGGTGATCTGCACGTTCGGCAGATGCGGCACGTGATGCACCTGGTAGGAGAAGCGGCTGGTGATCTTGTTCAGCACCCAGGCCTCGCCACAGACACCGCTGTCCTCATCGGAATAGACTGTAAGATCGGCCGCCTGCACTGCCTGGGTGACGCCGAGAGGCGCGGCAAGCGGAGTGCAGAGCGAAATCAGGGCGGCAAGTGCGGATTTGGCAAAGCGAGTCATGGCAGCCTCTCAAGGTCGATTGCGCGCACTGTGCGGATTCGCTTGGCGGCGGTCAAGCGGTTGCGGAAACAATGGTTTCCCAGTTGGGAACTGCGTTGGCCAAAGCCGGTCTTGCGCGAGCCCGGGTCGTTGAAGAGCACGCCTTCCTCACCCTTCCGGAACGCGGGCCTTTTCGCGCCTGGCGTCGCGAGATCCGAAGCCCTCCCCCGTCAAGCCTGCTCGCCTGCCAGCCATTCCAACGACCAGTGCGCCGGCCTCCCCACCGCAAGCAGTCTGTGCAAAGCCGGCAGCAATGCATGCAGCTCGCCCTCCAGCGTGAATGGCGGGTTGACCACCAGCAGGCCGCTGCCGTCGAGGCTGGGTTCCGAAGAGGCCGGCCTGATCTCGAATTCTATGTCGAGCAGCTTCGGGATGCCGGACTGTTTCAGCGCCTTGCGGAAGGCGATGATCGCCTTGCGGTCCTTGATCGGATACCACAGCGCATAGATGCCGCCGGGCCACCGCTTGTGCGCCCTCATGAGCCCGTCGACGAGGCGCTCGAACTCACCCGCCTCCTCGAATGGCGGATCGATGAGAACCAGGCCGCGCTTTTCCTTCGGCGGCAGATGCGCGCCGAGCGCCAGCCAGCCATCGAGTTCGATGATCCGGGCCTGGAAATCACCGGCAAAGAGCGTCCTCAGCTTCGCGACATCCTTGGGGTGCAGCTCGATCGCTGTCAGCCGGTCCTGCTTGCGCATGAGATGACGCGCGATCAGCGGCGAGCCCGGATATTTCTGGATACCACCCTCGGGATTGAGCGACCGCACCGTCTCCAGATAAGGCGCAAGCAGTGCCGCCACCGGTGCGGCAAACGGGGCATCGATCAGCCTGCCGATGCCGCCTTGCCACTCACCGGTCTTCTGCGCTTCGACCGACGACAGATCGTAGCGGCCGATGCCGGCATGGGTGTCGATGACCCGAAACGCCTTGTCCTTTTGCTTCAGATAGTCGAGCAGTCGCGTCAGCACGACGTGCTTGACGACGTCGGCGAAATTCCCGGCATGATAGGCGTGGCGGTAGTTCACGTGGAGCCCCTGCCCCAACGCGGCGGTGGCGGCTGCGCGTTCGGGTTTTTCGGCCGACCGCCGCCAGAGCGCAGGGTCAGCAAAAGCCCGACCAAGCCGATCGCCACCAGCGAGAAGCCGACCGGCCGTGCACGGC
>NZ_RZQG01000763.1:0-2888 GCF_003998635.1 Mesorhizobium sp. M7D.F.Ca.US.004.03.1.1 | reverse complement strand
CGCGCGCATCGAGCGAGGGCGGCGAGGCGCGCTCGATCTCTTCGGCGACCGCTGCCGCCTCCTGCTCGACCACGGCTGCAAACAGCGCCTGCTTGTCGGCAAAATGGTGATAGAGCGCACCGCGCGTCACGCCGGCGGCGGCAGCGATCTCCGGCGTGCCGGTCTCGGCATAGGATTTTTCCGTAAACAGCTTTCGTGCCGCGGCAATCAGGTCGGCGCGCGTCGCTTCGGTGCGGTCGCGGTTGGAACGGCGTGTGGTTTCCTGTTGCATACATGCAGCCTGTATGTTAATTCAATCTACATGCAGACTGTATGTTAATTGACGGGAGAAGGAAAGATGAAGACCACGAGCTACTACCCGGTGCTGATGACGGGCGACGTCGCCGGCACGACGGCGTTCTATGTCGAGCATTTCGGTTTCCAGCCGCTGTTTACGAGCGACTGGTATGTGCATCTGCAATCGGTGGACAACAAACGCGTCAATCTGGGCATCGTCCAGGGCGACCATGAGACTATCCCGGAAGAGGGGCGGGGCCGCACCTCGGGCCTGCTGATCAATTTCGAGGTTCGCGACCCGGACGCGGTCTATAAGCGTGTCGTCGCTGCCGGCTTGCCGATCCTGCGTTCGCTGCGCGACGAGCCCTTCGGCCAGCGCCATTTCATCACCAAAGACCCCAATGGCGTGCTGATCGACGTCATCAAGCCGATCCCGCCGAGCGAGGCGTTTCTGGCGCAGTATGCAGAGGGAGCGGCGGGAGCCTGAGCGCCCGCCTCAGCCAGCCCTTGCCACCGGCGTCACCGTCACCTGGCTGACGCCGGTGCGGCGCACGACGGTGCACAGCGTCTCGCGGCCGATGCGTTCGGCGTCGAGCATGCGCACGAGGTCGTCGACGCCGGTGACAGGACGGCCGTCGATGGCGGCGATGATGTCGCCTTCCTTCAGGCCGGCCTTGGCCGCCGGGCCATCCTTCTCGACGCTGCGCAGCCGCACTGCGGTGCTGGTCGAGACCTGCGATAACAAGGCCGCGCGGCGCGGCAGATTGGTGGTGTCGGCCGAGACGCCGATGAAGGCGCGGCGCACGCGGCCGAAGCGGATGATCTCCGAAATGACGAAGTTGGCGGTGTTGGAGGCGACCGCGAAAGCGATGCCTTGCGCGCCGTGGATCATGGCGGTGTTGACGCCAATGACCTCGCCCGCCGACGACACCAGCGGCCCGCCGGAATTGCCGGGGTTGAGCGCCGCGTCGGTCTGGATGACGTCGTCGATCAGCCGGCCGGTGGAGGCGCGCATAGAGCGGCCAAGCGCCGAGACGACGCCAGAGGTGACGGTCCATTCGAAGCCGAGCGGATTGCCGATGGCAATGGCGATCTGGCCGCGCCGCAGCCGCTTGGAATCGCCCAGCGGCGCGACGTCGGCAAAGCTGCCATCGGCGCGCACCAGCGCGATGTCGGTGTCGGGGTCGCGGCCCAGCACGCGGCCTTCGCTGGACGACCCGTCCGGCATCGAGACGCGTACCGTCCTGGCGTCGCCGACGACATGGAAGTTGGTGACCACCAGCCCGTCCGGCGCGATGACGAAGCCCGAACCATGGCCGCCCTGACCGCCGACGCGCTCGATGCGGCAGACGGCCGGGCCGATGCGGTCGACGGCGTCTGCAACGGTCGTCGAATAGGCGTCGAGCAACGTGTCATCAGTTTGGAATTTGGTGGCGGCGAGGGCCATGATCAGGCTCCGTGTTTTCAGGCGAAAGGATGACTATATGTGCGGAGCGGGCCGAACCGTCGCGACCTGACCAGATGGCCAGTCAAACCAGCAACTAGCCGTCAGGCGAGTACCTCCGGGCGCGCTGTCGAGCGATATCTGGGGCATGGATGAACCCAGGAGATATTCATGAGCGACTTCAATCTGAATGCATTTTCCGACGCCATCGCCGATCTCGCGGCACAAGCGGCTCCGGCAACGGCGAGTTTCGCCACGCATCATCACCGCACGGCAAGCGCCTTTCACTGGCGTGACGGCTATTTCGTCACCGCCGAAGAGGCCGTCGAGGCCGGCGAGGAGATCGAGCTGGTGCTGGCCTCGGGCGAGACCGTGAAGGCCGAACTGATCGGCCGCGATCCGTCGACCGGCGTTGCCCTGCTGAAGCCGGCGGGGGCCGTCAGCGCCGTGCCGTTGGCCATGGCCGATGCAGTGCGGCCGGGCAACATCGCCATCGCCATCGGCAACAGCCAGGGCTCGGCTCTGGCCGTGTCGGGTTCGGTCGGCGAAGTCGGTCCGGCCTGGCGCTCGATGCGCGGCGGCACCATCGACCGGCGCATCAATCTTGCCGTCGGCGCCGGCGGCCGTTTCGAAGGCGGTCCGGTGCTCGATGCCAAGGGCGCACTGATCGGCATGCTGTTGTTCGGACCGCGCCACCGGGCGCTGGTCATGCCTTACGAGACGATCGAGCGGGCGGTCGCGACCCTGCGTGAGAAAGGCCATGTCGCGCGCGGTTATCTCGGCGCCGGCCTGCATCCGGTACGCGATCGCGATGCGCAGGGCGCGATGGTGATGAGCCTCGACGACGATGGTCCCGCCAAGGCCGCCGGTCTCTCACTTGGCGACATCATCATGGCGTGGAACGGCGAGGCCGTGCATGGTCCGCGCGACCTGATCCGCAGGCTTGGACCCGACAGCGCCGGCGCTTCGGTGACGCTGGGCGTGGTGCGCGGCGGCGAACAGCGCGATGTCGCGCTGACAATCGGCGAAAAGCCGCTGAGCTGAGGTGATCGATGGACACGCTCACCAGCGACCGGATCATGCATGACGGTGCCGTCTCGCGGCGGCTGGTGGTGCTGATTGCGCTCGGCGCGCTCCGCATCGCCAAGCGCAATCAGCACCACCAGCC
>NZ_RZQG01000762.1:0-2894 GCF_003998635.1 Mesorhizobium sp. M7D.F.Ca.US.004.03.1.1 | reverse complement strand
GCCATCACCAACACCGCCGATTCGCCGCTGGCGCGGGCCTCGGACTATGCGATCGATATCCTGGCCGGCCCCGAGCGCAGCGTGGCGGCAACCAAGACCTTCATCAATTCCGCTGTCGCCGGCCTCGCCCTGATGGCGCATGCCACCGGCGACGATGCGCTTCTGGCGGCCCTCGCCCAATTGCCTGGGCATTTCCGCAAGGCGATCGCTTGCGACTGGATGAGCGTGCTGGCCGAGACGATCGAGAAGCAGAAGTCGCTATTCATCCTGGGCCGCGGCCCGTCGGCTGCGATGGCCAACGAAGCGGCGCTCAAATTCAAGGAGACCTGCGGCATGCATGCCGAGGCCTACAGCGCCGCCGAAGTCATGCATGGCCCGCTGGCACTGATCGGGCCCGATTTTCCGGTGCTGGCGCTGGCCGCGCGCGATGCGTCCGAGCCGTCTATCGCCGAGGCCGCCGACGGCCTGGCGGCCAAGGGCGCGCCGGTGTTCGTCACCTCCGCACTTGCCCAGCGCGCCGTGCGCCTGCCGCATGTCGCCACCGGCCACCCGCTGACCGATCCGCTGACGCTGATCGTCTCCTTCTACATGTTCGTCGAGGCCTTTGCCCGCCATCGCGGCCTCGATCCGGACACGCCGCGCAATCTTCGCAAGGTGACGGAGACCGTATGAGCGACCGTTTTGCCCTGACTGGCGCCCGGATTTTCGATGGCGACGACTGGCATGAAGGCCACGCGCTGGTCGTGCGTGACGGCCTCGTCGAGGCTATTTTGCCCACCAGCGCCATCCCCTCGGATATCCGCGCCGTCGACACCGGCGGCGGCGTGCTGGCGCCGGGCTTCGTCGACCTGCAGGTCAATGGCGGTGGCGGCGTCATGCTCAACGACCACCCCGATGTCGCCTCGATCGAAACCATCTGCAAGGCGCATGCGCCCTTCGGCACGACGGCGCTGCTTGTGACGCTGATCACCGACACGCCCGGCGTCACCGCCGCCGCCGTCGCCGCCGGCGAAGCAGCGGCGCTGCGGAAGGTGCCGGGCTTCCTCGGCCTGCATCTCGAAGGCCCGCATCTGTCGATCGCCCGCAAGGGCGCGCATGATCCGGCGCTGATCCGGCCGATGCTCGATGCCGACCAGGCGATGCTGATCGCGGCGCGGCAAAAGCTGCCGGTGCTGCTCACCACCGTCGCGCCGGAATCCGTCGAGCCGGCACGCGTCGCGGCAATCGCCAAGGCCGGTGTCATCGTCAGTCTTGGCCATTCCGACACCGGATACGCCACCGCCAGCACCTTCGCCGAAGCCGGCGCGAGCGTGGTCACCCATCTGTTCAACGCGATGAGCCAGATCGGCAATCGCGAGCCAGGGCTGGCGGGCGCAGCCATCGATATCGGCACCTTGTCCGCCGGTCTTATCGCCGACGGCATCCATGTCGATCCCGCCACCATCAAGATCGCACTGCGCGCCAAGCAAGGTCCCGGCAAGATCGTGCTGGTCAGCGACGCCATGGCGACAATCGGCACCGACATGACCTCGTTCACGCTCAACGGCCGCACCATCTACCGCAAGGATGGCAGCCTGCGGCTTGCCGACGGAACGCTGGCGGGTGCCGATCTCGACATGATCTCGGCTGTTCGCTTCATGCACAATGTCGTTGGCATCGATCTATCCGAGGCCTTGCGCATGGCCTCATTGTATCCGGCGCAGGCGATCGGCCAGTCGCACCGACTTGGCCGCTTCGCCAATGGCACGGCAGCCGATATCGTTGCGCTGTCGGACGATCTCGACATAAGAAGCGTCTGGATCGGCGGCGGCAAGGTGTTCGAGGCCACCGCTTCACGCTGAAAGCAAGACCATGCAAGATATCGATTGCGTCGTCGCCGGAGCGGGCGTCGTTGGGCTCGCCGTCGCCCGCGCGCTCGCTTTGTCGGGCCGAGAGGTGCTGGTGATCGAGCAGGCTGATGCGATCGGCACCGTCACGAGCTCACGCAATTCCGAGGTCATCCATGCCGGGCTCTATTATGCGCCCGGGAGCCTGAAAGCCCGGCTCTGCGTCGAAGGGCGTGAGCGGCTCTACACCTATTGCTGCGAGCGCAACGTCGCCCATGATCGCACCGGCAAGCTGATCGTCGCCGTCGAACCGGATCAGTTGGGCAGGCTGAGCGCGATCAGGGCCAATGCGCAGAGCTGCGGGGTTGGCGATCTCGATCTGCTTACACAGGCACAAGCCGAAAGCCTCGAACCCGCGCTGAGGTGCGCCGGCGCGTTGCTGTCGCCATCGACCGGCATTGTCGACAGCCATGCACTGATGCTGTCGCTGCGCGGCGACGCGGAGACCGCCGGCGTGTCGTTCGCCTTCCTTACCACTGTCGCCGGAGCGGCCGTTGAAGTCGATGGAATCCGGATCGATACGCGCGATGCCAAGGGCGAGATCTTCGCATTGAAAACCGGCGCCTTCGTCAATGCGGCAGGTCTCGATGCACAAGCCCTGGCCAACCGGATCGAGGGGTTTTCACAAGACCTCGTTCCGCCGCTCTGGCTGGCGCGCGGCAATTACTTTTCGCTTTCGGGCCGGTCGCCCTTCTCGCGGCTGATCTATCCGGTCCCGGTCAATGGCGGCCTCGGCGTGCATCTGACGCTGGACCTTGGCGGCAGCGCGCGCTTTGGTCCGGATGTCGAATGGATCGACCACCTCGACTATACGGTCGATCCCCGCCGAAGCGCTGTCTTCTACGAGGCGATCCGGCGCTACTGGCCCGAGCTTGCCGACGGCGCCCTGCAGCCTGCCTATGCCGGCGTCAGACCGAAACTGTCCGGCCCCGGCCAGCCGGCTGCCGACTTCACGATCCAGGGTCCGGCCGACCATGGCGCCGGCCGCATCGTCAATTTGTTCGGCAT
>NZ_RZQG01000761.1:0-2899 GCF_003998635.1 Mesorhizobium sp. M7D.F.Ca.US.004.03.1.1 | reverse complement strand
CGCCTTTTACCGCTCGGGAGCCTTGGTCTTCGGGGGAGGCCATGTGGTGCTGCCGCTGCTGCAAACGGCGGTCGTCAATACGGGCTGGGTGAAGAGCGAAGCGTTCCTGCAGGGATATGGACTGGCGCAGGCGATGCCGGGACCGCTCTTCACGTTCGCTGCCTATCTGGGGAGCGTGGCAAGCCCAGTTCCGAATGGCCTGGCTGGCGCAGCGATCGCGCTTGTAGCGATCTTTCTCCCCGGTACGCTGCTCGTTTGCGGCATGTTGCCGTTTTGGGACGCCCTGCGGTCGCGGCCAGGCGCCCAGGCTGCGATGCGCGGTGCGAATGCGGCTGTGGTCGGAATCCTGGGGATGGCTCTCTACGATCCGGTGTGGAAGAGCGCCGTCGTCACGCCAGGGGATTTTGCTCTGGCTGTGACAGGGTTCTTGCTTCTGGTCGTTTGGCGGATGCCGTCGTGGGTTGTGGTGGTGTTTCTTGCCGCTGCTGGCGCGCTGCGCGCCTCGGTGATGTGACAATGGCCTTTGCAATGGCGCGTGCCTGAATCCTGGCGTTGGCGAAGCAGCCACGAACATTTGGCCGCATTCCCGTGAACCATAGATCCGGCAGTGTCGGGCGATGATCGCCGCCGTTGAAAAGCGGAACGCCTTTGCCTTCCAGAAGGCCAAGCTTGCCCACCATCGGTTCGAGGCCAGTGCGATGGCGCGTCGTCGCGATCACGATTTCGGGGCCGACCAGGATTGCCATTGGCCAGGATCACGCCACGCGTGGTAAATGCCTCACCGCAGGAAGAGCGATGACTTTGCGGACCTTCATGGGCTCGACTGCACCGTCGTCGGTCGCAATCGCGGTGTGCACCGAGGCGAAGGCTGGTCGAGCAATGCCGACCGCAAAACCCGAGCAAAACTGATCGCAGCCAAAGCCATAAACCCGTCACTGTGAGGCTCGGTCGGGGGTCTTATGGATGTGATTTTGATTGCATCCATCTTTTAGAAATCCATAATATAGGGCGCATTGAATTCGGCTTGTTTGGGGAGGAAGTGTCATGCCTAAGGTTTCGGATCTCTTTTTTAAGACAGCTATCGTGTGGCTCATTCTGGGGATTGGCGCCGGCCTACAAATGGCGATCTCGGGCGACCATGGTGCCTTTCCGGCACATGCACACATCAATCTGCTCGGCTGGGTCACATCCGCAATCTTTGGCGGGTACTATGCGCTTAACCCGGCAAAGGCGGCGCGGAGAATCGCGATGGTCCACTACGGCGTGTATAACGTCGGGCTGATAATCATGCTGCCAGCGCTTTATCTGATGCTGCAAGGCAATACGGCACTTGAGCCGGTCGTCGCTGGCGGCTCGCTGATCGTCGCAGCCGCTGTGCTGCTTTTCGCACTCGTGGTTTTCTCGAGCGGAAGCGTGCGCTCGGTGTCTGAGTTATCGCCCGCAACACGCTGACTTGACCGCGGAAGTCATTGCGCCGGTGCGTCAGCAAAAGCCGCGCCCGGTAGCAGATTTCCGACTGGATGTAAGCCTAGCGGAACCAGCCAGTGCGCATCACGTGGGCGATGCCAGCGCATCGGCCTTGTCGGTCTTGTTGCGCTGCGCCGACATCGAGACACGCACATGTTGAGTCTCCAGTCAGATGGCCGGTCCCTATCGGTAACCGACCCCCGATATGTAATCGCGGAGAAGTCTATCTTCGTTTTCAGATTCGCCCAATAATGCTTGCAGCGCATCTCGTGTGTAAATAATGCCGATTGGCTTTTGTGCCTCATCGAGGACCGGAATGCGCTGAAGACCCCGTTCATTCATCACGGTCCACACATCAAGAAGCCCCTCATTCTCTCGGCAATAGGTAACATCGCGCGTCATGATGCTGTCTATCCTGGCCGTACAACCGAATCCGAGACACTGACTGATCTGGCCAACAATGTCGGTCTTTGTAACGACACCGACCATGTTCCCTCGCTCACACACCACAACGAGGTCGGTGTGCGGCTTGGACATCATTCTGGCCGCTTCTTTAATCTGAGCCTTTGCTTCGATTACCGCGAGCCGCTCGAACGCGCGTGGCAACATCTTCCCGACCAACATCGTTCCTGTTCCTGTGAAATCGCTTGGCGTGAAAATCCGTGGGCGCTCAGGATTGTCCGTAGGGTAACAGCGCCCTGTTATTATCGGCAATCAAATCGGCATACGATAGCCGTAGAACTCATGATCCTCATTGTAACCGCCCTGACCCGCGCCGAGGTCGGCGAAATCGCGCACGAACTCGATCGCTGCGACCCATTTGACCATCTTGAAGCCCAACTCGTTTTCGCACCTGAGCCGCAAGGGCGCGCCATGTAAAACGCTAAGCGGGGCGCCGTTCATCTCGTAGGCGAGGATCGTCAGGTCATGGCTCATGTTTTCGATCTTGTGGACGTCGTAGTAGCGACCACCATCGGCACCATCGGCCAGCGAGTAGAACACGGCGTAGAGGGCCGCTGGTGTCGGCTTCACCAGGTCCAGAATATCGCGCATGGGCATGCCGCCCCATTCGGCAACGCCGGACCAACCCTGGATGCAGAAATGCGTAGTGATCTGTTCCTGCTTTGGCATTGCCCTTAGATCGGCCAGGGAGAAGTCGCGGGGTGCTTCGACGAGGCCGCCGACGCGGAGTCGGTAGCTGGCGAAATTCTCGGCCACGAGATCGTCGAATTCCTTCGAATTCGGCATTGTCCCGTTCGGCCAAAAATAGGGCGAGATATCCTTCTTCGTCAGTTGCGAGCGCGCATCCCAGCCTTCCGCCAGCCCCATCAGCCAGCCGATCATGAACGCGCCGGTGCGCTGCACCAATCGGGCGTGGCTGATGGTGAAGGGTGAGACGACTAGCCATGCTGCGAGGAGGATGGCCATCGCG
>NZ_RZQG01000760.1:0-2900 GCF_003998635.1 Mesorhizobium sp. M7D.F.Ca.US.004.03.1.1 | reverse complement strand
TCTCGCCACCGCTCGGCCGGCGCGAGTCCTGCAAGTTCGAATTCCTGACTATCGGCAGGACCCTGTTCGAACCGCGGCCCGCCTGCGCCGAGACGCAGACCGGCCCGCCGAGATGCGACGGCGTGTTGTCAATCGCTTCGGGTGTTGCCAAAACCACATTTTCCATGCCCGAATTCTTGGCGAAGACGCTTGGCCGGCTAAGTTTTTTGCTCGAGCATTATATCAGTTCTGACTAAAATAATGGAACGTCCAATGGACATTGCCGGAACCGAACAGGGCCCCTCGGACTTTTGCGTTTGGCATCTAAGACCTTGGTCCTACAGTAAAAAGCAAAAGTCCGACGTGACCGATTGAAGCCCGGACAAGGGAACATCGGGGCCTGCTTGTCGTTTGTCGCGAAGGCTCCGGCATGACAACAGCCGGCGCCCAATTCGGAGAACAGCGCGATGCCCCATCGGTCCACCATCATCAAGACAGGCCACGGCCCGGGCACGGCGATTGCCGTGCTTATGGTTGGATTGATGGCGGTGGGCTTCGTGTTCCTCGTTCTGGGCAGTTCGCTCTACTTCAGCGAGCCGCCCTCGGATCAACGCGCGCTGTCTTCCCCACCGGCCCGATCGATCCAGGCGGCGGATGGCAGAGCGGCAAACTGATCGCGTCCGCACCCACGGAACAAACAGCCGTCTTTCGAATTGGCATAAGCAACGACTAATAAAGGAGGATCCATAGTGAAGAACTTCATTCTTTCGGCCCTAGTCGCCATCTCCGTCGTGTCGCCCACGATCGTCGCTCCGGCGCAAGCCGCCAGCCTCGTCATCACGACGGACAACGGCGATACGGGCATGGGCCGTCATCATTGGCGTCGGTATCACGACCGTGATCATCATTGGCGCAGGCATCACGACCGCCATTGCTTCGTGAAGGTCAGGAAGCAATGGCACCATCACCACTGGGTGATCCAGAAGGTGCGCATCTGCGACTTCGACCGCTTCTGAGCGATGTCGAAATTACCGCCGCGCGAGGGTCATCGCAGGCTTCGTCTGGACGGAAGAACCTTGTCCATGGCCGCCGTCTGGAGCGCAGCGGTCGTCATGCTGGTCCTGATGGTGGCCGGAACGGTCGGCTTCTGACGCCTGACAGCCTTTTATCCACCGAAGAGGTTTGACGGCGCTTGCATTAATATTAGAGACGGCGAATATAGCAAATCGGCCGGCGACCGCCAGAAGCCGGCCGGGCCCGGCGAGCCTCCCTTTGCACCTGGCCGCCGGGCCATTTTTCTCGCTCGCCGTTTTCACGCGCCGGCGATGCGGCACGTGTCAGTGCGTCAGCATCTTGCCATCCTTCGCCACCGCCCTGCCCCGGCGATAAACCGTCCGCGCCTTGGGCACCGCCACCACCGCCTCGGGCACATGCTGCACCGACAGGGTGACGAAGTCGGCGCTGGCGCCGACCGCAAGGCCATAGCCCGCCAGCCCCAGCGCTTTAGCCCCGGCATGGGTCACCATGTCGAAGGCGGCGGCCAGTTCGTGGTCCTCGTAGAAGCCGGAACGGTAGCCGATCATGTTGGCGCGGCTCAGCATGTCGCCATCGCCATAGGGCCACCAGGAATCGCGGATGTTGTCGGAGCCGCTGAACACGGTGACGCCGGCTTCCCTGAGCGCCGCCACCGGCGGGAAGGCGTGATTGCCCGGCGCATTGGTCATGATCGCGACATCAGAGGCAGCCAGCATCTCGCCGGCCTTCAGCAGGGCGTCGGCTGGAATATCGCCCAGCCCATAGGCATGGCTAACGGCGACGTTGCCTTGCATGCCCAGCGCCCTTGTCCGCGCGGCGATCTCCTCGACCTGGAACAGGCCTGATGTGCCGCCATCATGCAGATGGATGTCGACGCCGGCGCCGTGTTTTTGCGCCAGGCCGAATACCACGTCGAGATGACCCTTCACGTCGCGGTCGAAGCTGGCGGGGTCGAGCCCGCCAATCAGGTCGCAGCCGAGCTTCAGCGCCTCTTCGAGGAGCTCCGGCGTGCCCGGCGAGGCCAGGATGCCGCTTTGCGGGAAGGCGACGAGCTGGATGTCGATGAGGTCGCGATACTGTTCGCGCACTGTCAGGATCGTTTCCAGATGCGTCAGGCCGACCGAGCCGTCGACCATGACATGGCTGCGCATGGCGAGACTGCCATGGCCGATGCAGAGCTCGAGCTGGTTCTTCGCCCGCTCCGCCATTGGGGCGGCGGCGGCCAGATTCCTGGCCTGGAAGGCGACACGCTCGCGCACGTCGAAACCATTGGTGCAAGGGATGTGCGGACGCCAGGCGTCGCCATAAAACGACGTGTCGAGATGGATATGGCCCTCGACGAAGGCGGGCACGACAAGCTGGCCCCCAAGATCAACAGTAGCAAGATCGACAATGCCAAGGTCGATGCCGGCGAGGTCCGCCATCTTCTGCGCCGGCACGATGGCACCGAAGCGCCCTTCGGTCACGGTGAGGTCGACCAGCGAGCCGTCGGCCAGCTTGGCGTTTCGGAAAATCGTCTGTTCTTTCAAGGGCGCCATCCATCGTTTGAAGCGCAGTCGTCGCCGCTCGTCCGCCGGCGGTCGATGCGGCAGGAAAGAGAAACCGTTTCTAATGCATGTCGCCCAAAAGTGACCTCGGTTTTGGGAAAACGACATGCATAGAAACAAAGAACCTAAAGCGCGCCGCCGGAATCCGTTCAAACGCGACGCGCTTTAGGCACGCCGAAATCCCAGGCGCCGAATCTGCACTTCAGCCCCGGCCTATTCCGCTTTCGCGGAAGTTTCGACCGGCGCGCAATATGCAATGCTGCTAATGCGGCGGTACGAGCCGCCCTGGTTGACGCGGGCGCCCGAGCCATCCCAACAATGCGCCCCCCCGTCCGCGTC
>NZ_RZQG01000075.1:0-12649 GCF_003998635.1 Mesorhizobium sp. M7D.F.Ca.US.004.03.1.1 | reverse complement strand
CGCCTATGGCGAGCAGTTGCGGGGGTTGATCGACGGCGGCGCCGACATCATCCTGATCGAGACCATCTTCGACACGCTGAACGCCAAGGCGGCGATCTTCGCAGCAGAAGAGATCTTCATCGAGAAGGGCGTGCGCCTGCCGGTGATGATCTCCGGCACCATCACAGATCTCGCCGGCCGCACGCTGTCGGGCCAGACGCCGACCGCCTTCTGGCATTCGGTGCGCCATGCCAGCCCCTTCACCATCGGCCTCAACTGCGCGCTCGGCGCCAACGCCATGCGTGACCATCTGGCCGAAATATCAGGCGTCGCCAACACCTTCACCTGCGCCTATCCGAATGCCGGCCTGCCCAATGAATTCGGCCGGTATGACGAGAGCCCGGACTTCATGGCCGCGCAGATCGAGGAGTTTGCCCGCGAGGGATTGGTCAATGTCGTCGGCGGCTGCTGCGGCTCGACGCCGGAGCACATCCGCGCCATCGCTGATGCGGTGCGGAAGTATCCGCCGCGCACCATTCCGGACATCGAGCCCAGGATGCGCCTGTCCGGGCTGGAGCCGTTCACGCTGACCGACGAGATTCCGTTCGTCAATGTCGGCGAGCGCACCAATGTCACCGGGTCGGCCAAGTTCAGGAAGCTGATCACGGCGGGCGACTATGTCGCCGCGCTCGACGTGGCGCGCGACCAGGTCGCCAATGGCGCGCAGATCATCGACATCAACATGGACGAGGGGCTGATCGATTCGAAGAAGGCGATGGTCGATTATCTCAACCTGATCGCCGCCGAGCCGGACATCGCCCGCGTTCCCGTCATGGTCGACAGTTCGAAATGGGAGATCATCGAGGCCGGCCTGAAATGCGTGCAGGGCAAACCGCTGGTCAACTCCATCTCGATGAAGGAAGGCGAGGCTGCGTTCCTGCATCATGCCAGGCTCGTGCGCGCCTATGGCGCGGCGGTGGTCGTCATGGCCTTCGACGAAGACGGCCAGGCCGATACCAAAGCGCGCAAGGTGGAGATCTGCACCCGCGCCTACAAGCTCTTGACCGAGCAGGCCGGCTTCCCGCCCGAGGATATCGTCTTCGATCCGAACGTGTTCGCCATCGCCACCGGCATCGAGGAGCACGACAATTACGGCGTCGACTTCATCGAGGCGACGGGCGAGATCACCGGCACGCTGCCGCATGTCCACATTTCCGGCGGCGTGTCGAACCTGTCCTTCTCGTTCCGCGGCAATGAGCCGGTGCGCGAGGCCATGCACGCAGTGTTCCTCTACCATGCCATCCAGCGCGGCATGGATATGGGCATCGTCAATGCTGGCCAGCTCGCCGTCTACGACACGATCGAGCCGGCGCTGCGCGAGGCCTGCGAGGATGTCGTGCTCAACCGTGTGCCCAAGGCCGGCGGCACCGCCACCGAACGCATGCTGGAGATCGCCGAACGCTTCAAGGGCACGGTGGGCCAGGAAGCCAAGGAGCGCGATCTTGCCTGGCGCGAATGGACAGTCGAACAGCGGATCAGCCATGCGCTGGTCAATGGCATCACCGAATTCATCGACGCCGACACCGAGGAAGCCAGGCTGGCGGCCGAGCGCCCGCTGCATGTCATCGAAGGCCCGCTGATGGCCGGCATGAACGTCGTCGGCGATCTGTTCGGCGCGGGCAAGATGTTCCTGCCGCAAGTGGTGAAGTCGGCGCGGGTGATGAAGCAGGCGGTGGCCGGATTGCTGCCGCATATGGAGGCCGAGAAGCTGGCCAACGCCGCCAATGGCATCGACAATGGCGAACGCCAGACGGCCGGAAAGATCCTGATGGCGACGGTGAAGGGCGATGTCCACGACATCGGCAAGAACATCGTCGGCGTCGTGCTGGCCTGCAACAATTACGAGATCATCGATCTCGGCGTCATGGTGCCGGCGGCAAAAATCCTGCAGACGGCGCGCGAGAGACAAGTCGACATTATCGGCCTGTCCGGCTTGATCACGCCTTCGCTCGACGAGATGGCGCACATGGCCGCCGAGATGGAGCGCGAAGGCTTCGACATTCCGCTGCTGATCGGCGGCGCGACGACCAGCCGCGTGCACACGGCGGTGAAGATCCATCCGCGCTACACCAGGGGCCAGACCGTCTATGTCAACGACGCCAGCCGGGCAGTCGGCGTGGTGTCAGCCTTGCTGTCAAATGACAGCAAGGCTGACTATGTCGACGCCGTGCGGGCCGAATACAAGAAGGTCGCCGATGCGCATGCCCGCTCCGAAGCCGACAAGCAGCGGCTGCCGCTGACCAAGGCGAGGGCCAACGCGCATCGGATAGACTGGTCTGAATATGAGCCACCGAAGCCGTCTTTTACCGGCGTGAAGGTGTTCGAGAACTGGGACCTCACGGAACTCGCGCGCTACATCGATTGGACACCGTTCTTCCAGACCTGGGAGTTGAAGGGCCGCTATCCGAAGATACTCGAAGACGAGGCGCAAGGCGCCGCCGCGCGCCAGCTGTTCGAAGATGCGCAGGCGATGCTGAAGAAGATCATTGCCGAAAAATGGTTCGCGCCGCGCGGTGTCATCGGCTTCTGGCCGGCCAATGCCGTCGGCGACGACATCAGGCTGTTCACGGACGAGAAGCGGTCGCAGGAACTGGCGACGTTCTTCACGTTGCGCCAGCAACTGACCAAGCGCGACGGCAAGGCCAATGTCGCGCTGTCGGATTTCGTCGCGCCAGCGGATAGCGGCAAGCCCGACTACATCGGCGGCTTCATCGTCACCGCCGGCATCGAGGAGGTGGCGATATCAGAGCGCTTCGAGCGCGCTAATGACGACTATTCCTCGATCATGGTCAAGGCGCTGGCAGACCGCTTCGCCGAAGCCTTTGCCGAGCGCATGCACGAGAAGGTGCGCAAGGAGTTCTGGGGCTACGTGCCAGACGAAGCGCTGGCGCCCGACGAGCTGATCGGCGAACCCTATCGCGGCATCCGCCCGGCGCCCGGCTATCCGGCGCAGCCCGACCATACTGAAAAGGCCACACTGTTCCGGCTGCTCGACGGCGAAGCCAATGCCGGCGTCAGCCTGACTGAAAGCTATGCGATGTGGCCGGGCTCGTCCGTATCGGGGATCTATCTCTCGCATCCCGAAAGCTATTACTTCGGCGTCGCCAAGGTCGAACGCGACCAGGTCGAGGACTATGCTGTTCGTAAGGCGATGCCGTTGGCCGAGGTCGAGCGCTGGCTTGGCCCCATTCTCAATTATGTGCCGGCGCACTATGCCGAGGCGGCTGAATAGCTGATGCCGGCGCGCGTCTGATGGAGAAGCGACAGGCGAATGCCAATCGCTTCTCCATTGTCATCCTGGCCCGCTTCGATTCCGGTGGGCTATTGCATGGCGGACGGGTTCATCCACAGCAGCTCCCAGACGTTGCCGTCCGGATCTTCGATGTGGCGGTTGAACATGAAACCGAGATCCTGCACTGGGTTGGGATCGGCGCGACCGCCTGCCGCCACGCCCTTCTCGATTACGGCATTGACCTCGTCCTTGCTGTCGGTGGTGAGCGCAATCAGCATCTGGCTGTCACGCTTGGCATCGCCGATCGGGCGCGCTGTGAACTGGCTGTAATGCTGGTGTGTAAGCAACATGACCCCAATGGAGTCGGAGAACATGATCGAGCTGGCCTGGTCGTTCGAGAACTGCGGATTCAGCGTGCCCCCGATCGCGAGATAGAACTTGGTCGCCACCTGCAGATCGCGTACCGGTAGATTGAGGAAGATCATTTTGGTCATCGGTCTAAGCCTTGCTTTCGTTGACGGGTACTAGCCAGTCTAGTACTGTATTTGTGGCTACCATGCGGGAACGGTACCGTCTAGTACTAGTTGAGAGGCGCTATGAAAATTAATGGTGAGACCAGGTCGGCTCGCAAGGATCGTGAAATCATCGAAGCGGCCACAGCCGCGTTCATCGCCAAGGGTTATGATGGAACCAGCATGGAAGAGATCGCCACCAAGGCAGGCGCTTCCAAGCAGACCGTCTACAAGCATTTCACGGACAAGGAGACGCTTTTCAGCGAAGTCGTCGAGTCCACCGCCAGCCAGACCAACGATGTTGTCGAGTCCGTGACGATGCTGCTTTCCGAGGCGCAATTCATGGAGGGCGGTCTGCAGCAGCTTGCCCGGCGCATGACAACGACGCTGATGGACGACAACTTGTTGAAGCTGCGGCGTCTGATTATCGCCAACTCGGATCGAATGCCGCAGCTTGGCCGCAGCTGGTATGAAAAAGGTTTTGAGCGCATGCTTGCCTCGGTGGCATCATGCTTTCAAAAACTTACCAGTCGAGGCCTGTTGCAGACTAGCGATCCCCGTTTGGCGGCCAGTCATCTCTTCGGAATGCTTCTCTGGATCCCTATGAACGAAGCCATGTTCACCGGAAGCAACCCGCGCTCGAAGGCTGACCTTGAGCGGCACGCCGATGCTTCGGTCGAAGCGTTTCTTGCCGCCTATGGGGCGCGGTTGAAATAGTCGCGCTCCTCCGTCTACATCGGCTGGTATCTTGAGTAGATCTGCCGCGCCAGAAACAGCTTCAACTGCCAGCAGGCCGGTTTTGCACAGGCTGCTCGCTTACGATCCAAGGCTGCGATAAACCCAAGGCAGCCGTCTTTGCAGTTGGAGCGCCGAATGACCGTACTCACACGCCGCAGGCTTTTGAAAGCGGCTGCGGTTGCCGGCGCGGGCGGGATCGGGCTCTCGGCCCTGGGTCGGCTTGGCGGTTGGGCCGCTGCCACGCCTGAGCCGGTGGTTTTGCAGACGGCAAAGATCCAGACGAAGCTGATGGATGTCGGCCAGACCAGGGATGTGCTGACCTATGGCAACGCCGGAATGCCGCCGGTGCTCAGGATGAAAAAGGGCGAGCCCTTTGCCGCGCGTCTTGTCAACGCCATCGACGATCCGACGACGATCCACTGGCACGGCATTCGCGTTCCAAACAAGATGGACGGCGTGCCGTTCCTGGTCCAGCCCTACGTCTATACCGGCGACCATTTCGATTACGCCTTCACGCCACCCGACGCCGGCACCTTCTGGTACCACCCGCATTGCAACACGCTGGAGCAGATGGGCCACGGCCTGACGGGCGTGATCGTGGTCGAGAACCCCAGCGATCCGGAATTCGATGCCGAAATCGTCCTCAACCTGCGCGACTGGCGCCTCGGCGACGATGGCCAGTTCATCGATCAGTTCCGACCGCGCGATGCCGCAAAAACCGGCACTTACGGCACGGTGCGCACCGCCAACTGGCTCGATCAGCCGCAATATGATGCGCCGGCCGGAGGGCTGGTGCGGCTCAGGGTCGCTATCACCGACGTCACCCGGATCTATGCCTTTCGCGTCGACGGCGCCGAGGCGTCAGTCATCGCGCTGGATGGCAATCCGGTGCCGCAGCGTTTTTCCCCCGATGCCTTGCTGCTTGGACCCGGTCAGCGCATGGAGCTGGCCATCAGCATGCCCGACGACGAGGGCGCGATCGTCAGCCTGAGAGACGTCAGGGGCACGAAGCCAAAAATCCTGGCGACCCTGCGCGCGACAGGAAACTCGCTCAAGCGGGACATTCGCGATCTCGCGCCGCTGGAGGTCAATCCGGTGGCGGAAGTAGATCTCACCGGCGCCCAACATATTTCCCTAGCACTCAGCGCCACGGCGGAAAATGTCCCGAGCGATGGCATCTGTGGTTCACTTGGCTACAGTTTCTGGGCCATCAACAAGGTGCCCTGGCCCGGCGATACGCCGGATCCGACCGCCCCGCTGGCCGAATTGAAGCTCGGCAGGAGCTATGTCATCGACATGGAGAACCTGACGCCGCAATCCCATCCGATGCATCTGCACGGCATGAGCTTCAAGGTGCTGTCATCCTCGACGCGCCAGGTTCAGCCTGTCATTTCCGACACCTATCTCATCCAGCCCAATGAGAAGGTTCAGCTCGGTTTCGTCGCCGACAATCCCGGCGACTGGCTGCTGCATTGCCACATCATCGAGCATCAGAAATCGGGAATGACGAGCTACGTCAGGGTGGTCTGAAGCCTCGTCCTGTTACCGAGGCCGAGCCAGCCTCCGCGACGCTTCGAGACCGTCACTTGCGCAATTGCGCCTCGATCTCGTCGAGGATCTTGTCCTTGCCGATGCCGGTGAGGAAGGCGAGGCCTTTGATGACCGGCTTGGTCACCGAAGCGGAGATCGGAGTGGTGGCGACGATGAAGTCGACATTGTCGGCCAGTCCCGGCACTTCGGTGGCCTTTGCCTGCTGGGCATTGAAGGTGAGGCCGCGCTTCTTCATTTCCTCGGTGACGGCGACGTTGACCGCGGTCGAGGTGGCGATGCCCGTGCCGCAGGCAAAGAGAATGGTTTTCTGTCTGGACATCTCTGCTTCTCCTTGTTTCAGCCGAGTACGGCTCGCACGTCGTCGAGGGTTCTGGCCGACCTCAAGCCGTCCAAGGTTTGCGGATTCTGGATGATGGCCATGACGGCCTGCAGCGCCTCAATCTGCTTGTCCTTGTCATTGATGGCAAGCAGGAAGACAATGCCGACCGGCAGCATCTCGTCGGGGTCTTCCATGTTGGCGAAGGTTACCGGTTGTTTCAATGTGCCCATCGCGATGCCCGGCTTCAGCACATGCTTCGGATCGGTGTGCGGTACCGCGACATTGTCGGGGCGCTCCAGCGGCAGTCCTGTCGGGATGGTCAATTCGCGGCGCACGACCGCGTCGGCATAGGAGCTTTTGACATAACCAAGCATCTCGAGCCGGCCCGCCAGGATGCGGATGATCTCCTCATTGGTCGATGCATCGGATCCGAGCACGATCGCTTCGGGATCCAGAAGCTGCATGAGGCCGTCAGGCATTTCTTTGCTCCGTCGATGAAATCGTGCGCCCGTGAAGGGCGCACGATCGGTTCAAACGCAAGGCGCTATCAAGTTCAGACCGTCTCTTCGGCCGGCTCGTCCTCGGCGCCCGCGGCCCGTTCCCAGCCGAGCGGATTGCGGCGGTAGAGGACAAACAATGCCGCGATGACCACCGCGATCACGATGATGCCGACAAGCCCCATTCCCTGGATCGCCTCGATGATCACGTAAGGCACCCACAGGAAGCCGTCGACCACCGAGGTGATCTGCAGCGCATCCGCCGGCAGCTTGAAGCCCGATGCGACGGCAGCACTGGTGAACAGCGGCGCCAGCGCGTTGGCGACGTAGAAGCCGATGGCCAGCGTCACCGTGCCGATCACCACCATGCGGAACACATTGCCTTTGACCAGAGGCGCGGTCATGGCGACGATGAAGGGAATGACCGCCAGGTCGGCGAACAGGATGACGCGGTTGCCTGGCAGGATGATGGACAGGATGATCGCGATCGGCACCAGGATCAGCGACGACGAGATCGCGGCCGGATGGCCGATCAGGATCGCCGAATCGAGGCCAACAAGCAGCTCGCGGTCGCCGGTGCGCTTGCGTACGAACGCCTGGGCTGCGTCGGAAACCGGGAGCAGGCCCTCCATCAGTATCTTGACCATGCGCGGCAGCAGCAGCATGACCGCCGCCAACGTCATGCCGGTGCCCAGAACCTTTGCCAGCACCACGCTGAGATCACCCGCATTGTAGAAGGCGATCGCGCCGAGCACGAGGCCGATGATCAGGCCCATCACGACAGGTTCTCCGAACACGCCGAACCTGCGCTCGATCGTATCGGTGTTGATGTTGATGCGGTTGATGCCGGGAATGCGGTCCATGATCCAGTTGAGCACAATGGCGATCGGCAGGATCTGCGCGGAGGCAAGGTGCGGCACGGAAATGCCGGGCACGCCGTAGAATTGCTGCACCGCGCGTGCCGACCAGTCGGCGAAGAGCAGCGACAGCGCGGCGACAAGTGCTGCGACCGCGATGCCATAGGCCAGATTGTCTGTCGCGGCGACGACCAGTGAGCCGACAAAGGCGAAATGCCAGAAATTCCAGACGTCGACATTGAGCGTGCGCGTCATGCGTGTCAGCAGCAGCACGATGTTGACGAGGATGCCGACCGGAATGACCCACAGGCCGACCGATGAGCCGAAGGCGATCGCCGCGGCCGAAGGCCAGCCCACATCGATGATGTCGCGATGGATGCCGGTGTTGGTGACGATGGCCTTGGCAACGTCTCCGATCGACGTGAACATGAGGCCAAGCACGAGATTGATGCCGATGAAGGCGACGCCGATGGTGACGGCGGCGCGAAAAGCCTTGCTGATCTTGGCGCCCAGAACCACGGCGATGATAAAAATGACGATCGGTAGCAGGATCGTTGGGCCGAGCGTGTCGATGGCCCCTTTGAGGCCCGCGAGAACAGTATCCATTATTCCTCCCCTGGAGCCCCCGAGCCTTCGCTCGACGCCTCGCAATGATGCTCCATCCAGCCTTTGACGCCACCCTGGCGCAAAGACACTCCCCAGTCCGCCGCGAGGCGCATGCTCTCTGATCTGTCGATGAACATTTGCCTTTGTTGGCGAACGAATGTTTTATTGTGGCTGTTCACGACAATGTCAATTGGCAACCCTTTGTGCCAATCGCCCGGGACGAATGTCCCTTGTTCGGGCGATTTCGCTGGAAAATGCCGGTCGCCAACGGTTTCGTTGGCAAATGGAGCCGGTTCCCTGCTATCCGACCATAATCACGAAGCTGTGGACATTCCTGCATGACCAATGTCGCCCTGACCGGCCTTGCCCGCGATCTCGCCAGGCGTGCCGCCGAGGGCCGCCCTGTGCGCATCGGCGTCATTGGCTCGGGCGAGATGGGCACCGATCTGGTCACGCAAGGCATGCTGATGCCGGGCATTTCGGTCTGCGCCGTCTCGACACGCCGCCCGCACACCGCGCGCGATGCCATCCGCATCGCCTATGGCGATGAAGCCATGGCGGTCGAAGCCGACACCGCGTCGAAAGTTACCGGCGCCATAGAGAGTGGCAAGATCGCCATCACCTCCAACGAGATGCTGGTCACCAATCCGTTGATCGACGTCGTCATCGACGCCACCGGCAAGCCGGGTGTCGCCGCCGATTTCTGCCTGTCGGCGATGGAGCACGGCAAGCATCTGGTGATGATGAACGTCGAGGCCGACGTCACCATCGGCTGCTACCTCAAACAGCAGGCTGACCGGCTTGGCGTCGTTTATTCGGTGGGTGCTGGCGACGAGCCGTCGAGCTGCATGGAGCTGATCGAGTTCGCGTCGGCGCTCGGGCTAACCATCGTCTCAGCCGGCAAGGGCAAGAACAACCCGCTCAACCACGATGCCGTGCCCGATGACTATCGCGAGGAAGCGATCCGCCGCAACATGAACCCGCGCATGCTGGTCGAGTTCGTGGATGGCTCCAAGACCATGGTCGAGATGTGCGCTATCGCCAACGCCACCGGGCTCGTGCCCGATGTGCCCGGCATGCACGGCCCCAAGGCCGACCGCGACGATCTCGCCAAGGTGCTCATTCCGCGTGAGGATGGCGGTCTGTTGCTGAAGAAAGGCGTCGTCGACTACACGGTCGGCAAAGGCGTCGCGCCCGGCGTCTTCGTCATCGTCGAGGCGACGCATCCGCGCATCATCGAGCGCATGGACGATCTGCATATCGGCCACGGTCCTTACTACAGCCTGTTCAGGCCCTATCATCTGACCTCGCTGGAAGTGCCGCTGACCGCCGCCCGCATCATGCTTTTCGGCAAGCCTGACATGGTGCCGCTGCCAAGGCCGGTGGCCGAGGTGTGCGCCGTCGCCAAGCGCGACCTTGCCGCCGGCGAGACCTTCGATGCGATCGGCGAGACCTGCTATCGTTCCTGGACCATGACTGTCGGCGAAGCCCGTGCCCGGCGCGCCGTGCCGGTCGGCCTGCTCGAGGGCGGCAAGGTGCTGAAACCGGTCAGGAAAGGCGAATTGCTGACCGCCGACAATGCGTCACCCGATCAGACGACGAGGCTGTTCGCCTTGCGCCGACTCCAGGATGAGATGCTTTACGGGGCAAGCTGAGGATTTACTTCCCCAGCTCGACAGACCGCAACCGCGCCGCCTCGACTGCCCGGGTCAGCAGATTGGTCAGCCGGTCCTCGCCCATCAGCACCTCCAGCGCCGCCGCCGTCGTCCCCTTGGGACTGGTCACTTGCTGGCGTAGCACGCCCGGCTCCTCGCCGCTTTCGGCGGCGAGCGAGGCAGCGCCGTAGACGGTCTGCATGGCGAGCAGCTTGGCGGTTGCCGTCGGCAGCCCAGCCCTCTCGGCTGCCACGGTCAGCGCCTCGATGAAATGAAAGATATAGGCTGGCCCCGACCCCGACACGGCGGTCACCGCATCCATCAGGCCCTCGTCATCGATGGTGGTCACCTCGCCGCTCGCCGACAGCAGGTCGGCGACGAAACGCTTGGTGTCTTCGGAAACCAGCCTATTGGAGAACACCACCATCATGCCTTTGCCGATTGCTGCCGGCGTGTTGGGCATGCAGCGCACGATCGGTGTGCGGCTGCCCAGGATTTCCTCGAAGGTAGCGGCAGGCGTGCCGGCGGCGATGCTGACGAAGGTGGTGCGGCCATCTGCGAAGCGCTTGTAGGCGGCGGTGACGTCGCGGATCACCTGCGGCTTCACCGCGATGACGACGAGATCGGGCACGGCATCGGCCGGAATGCTACTGGCATCGGTTGATGTCGCACAGCCCAGCGTTGCCGCGCGATTGCGCAGATCGGCATTGGGCTCGACCACGAAAACCGCCGACGGCGCGAGCTTGCCGGATTTCAGCCAGCCTGAGAGCATGGCGTAACCCATATTGCCGCAGCCGGCGAGAACAAGCCTGATCGTCATCGAAAGCCCTCCGAAGGAAGGCCATCACATAGACGCTAGCGCTTCGCTGGGGAAGCCCTGTCAGGACGGACGGGAAGATTGCGCATCGTGATCGGGATCACGCACCGCCATCGGTCGCAGCGAGACTTGCCTGAGGCCAAGCACGCCGAGCACGAAGAACAGCCAGACCGGGTCGCCGCGATGGAAGAAGAAGCTTTCGAGGAAAGCGTTGAGCGCCGTGAACAGCACCACCATCATGAAGAAGTCGCCGAGAAAGATGTTTTCCCTGCGCAGCGGAATGCGCATGTAGTCGCGCAGCGGCGCGATGAGGAAGGTGTAGACCGCCACGCAAAGTGCCGGAATGCCCATCAGCACGGCGATGTCGAGATAGCCGTCATGGCCGTGCACGATGGTTCTGATGTCCCAGGGCCGGTCGAAGGGCTGGTCCTGATTGAGCAGCAGCGGCGTTCCCCAGAAGCTCTCATAGCCGTAGCCGGTCCATGGCTTCTTCGCCAGCATGCTGCCGGCAAACTCCCACAGCGTCGTGCGGCCGGTGTAGGTCATGTCGGGAAAATAGATTGCCGCCAGATGTTTCACCGGCGGCAGGAAGACGATGCCCAGCGTGCCGACCGCCGTGGCGATGATCGCTAGCGCAAACAGGATCGGCGTGCCGAGCCGCATGCCTATCAGGCTCGGGAACATCACGATCAGGATCGAGAACGGCACCAGGCCAGCTGTTGTCTTGGAGCCGGTGTGCAGCATGAAGATCATCGCCGCGAGGAAGATCCCGGCGCCCCAGTAGCGCTGCCCGCGCCGGTAGAGATAAAGACCTGCGAAGCTGAGGCAGGCCATGATCGGGCCGGCGATGTTCTTGTGGGTGAACACGCCGCGCCACAGGCCGGCATGTTCGGGCTCCTGTGAGTCGGCGGTGTGCATCGCTTCGTGCGGAAAGATGATGAGGCCGAGATAGGAAAGGCCTATGACCGCGACGGCGGTGAAGATGATGACTTTTGAGAAGGCCTCGGCGTCGCGCGGCAGCACCAGGATCGTCGCCATCGTCAGGATGCCGATCAGCGTGAAGGAGGCGGCACGCATGGCCGAGGGCGGGTCGGTTGCCAGCACCACCGACAGGAAAAAGAAGCCCAGCATCAGCATCCAGGATGGGCTGAGCAGCGAGCGCACTACGCGCGGATCGGCAAAAGCCATCAGCGAGAAGATCGACATGGCGCCGAGCGAACTGAAGCCAAGCTGGTTGACGATGTCGCCGCCTTGACCGGTGAGCTCGGCGCCGGCCGGCTGGAACGGCCGGAAGGACACCATGATGACGGTGAACAGCAGCGCGGCAATGGCAGTGGCCACGCCTTCGCGCGTGAACGCGGCGCTGAGCGGCGCGCGCTCAGTTTTTCTCAGGCTGGCGGTATTGCTCATTGGCATATCCGAATTCGGCCAGCACGCGGCCTAGCGCCACATGAACGGGGTAGATGGCGATCGCCGGCGATCCGGTTCGCGCCAGCCGCATCAGGCCGCGAAACGGCGAGGCGGCAAGCAGCACCAGGCTCTTCAGCAACACCTTGACGCCGGCCAATGGCGTGCCGGCGCGCTTCTTCTTTTCGACCAGTGTCGAGATGACGCCGTTGCGCAGGCTGCGGGCACGGATCCAGTCGGCCTCGACACGCCGGGCCGGAACGGTTTCTTGCACTTGCGCTTCAGCGCACCAGCCAAGCACGAAACCGCGCTGCGCCGCCCGGCTCAGGAAATCGGAATCGCCGCCGCCCATGAAGTTGAACTTCAGATCGAGAAAGGGCGGACCCATGGCGATCAGCACGTTGCGCCCGACCAGAAGA
>NZ_RZQG01000759.1:0-2909 GCF_003998635.1 Mesorhizobium sp. M7D.F.Ca.US.004.03.1.1 | reverse complement strand
GCGTTCGGCCGCCCAGGTGGAGGGACTGCGGCAGCGCTCTCTGGATCTGGGCTTTGTCTACTCGCCGCCAGCCGACGATGACCCGGATGTCGCCGCCATGGCGCTGCGGCACGAACCGCTGGTGCTGGCGATCCCCGAAGATGATCCGCTCGTTCACGGATCAGAGATCGGGCCGCATCACCTCGACGGTCGCACCTGGATCACCGTCGTGCGCCAGCCTGACGACACCAATCGTGGTCAATTCCTCGCCGCCTGCGCCAAGGCCGGCTTTCTGCCCGACATCGCCTATGAGACGGCGGATCCGCTGACCTCGCTCGGCCTGGTCAGCGCCGGGCTCGGCCTGGCGACGGTGCAGGCCAGCCTGCGTGCCGCCGCACCGCCGCGGATCGTGTTTCGCGACCTGCCGTGGTTCGACCGTACGGTTTCCATCTATCTTGCCTGGCGGCGTCATGACCGCCGCGCGGTCATCGCCGGCTTGCGGCAGGCTGCTGGGGCAGTAGGGCAGTAGGGCAGTAGGGCAGTAGGGCAGTAGGGCAGTAGGGCAGACACTCCAGGCAATTCACATATTGCCTTACTGCCCTACTCCTTTGCTCCCCTAAAGTTTGTCGATCACCGACTGCACGCCCTCGGTCGGCGCATCGACGGAGGACCCTGCCACCATGATGGCGGCGACGATCGCCTCGGGGTCGTCGACGACCAGCGGCTTGACCCGCTGCGCGGTGTGGATGAAGCCCTCGGCGGCCATGTGATCGAGCAACGCCAGCATCGGATCCCAGAATCCGCCGACATTGCCGAAGACGATCGGCTTGCGATGATGGCCGAGTTGCCCCCAGGTCATGACCTCGACGATCTCCTCGACCGTGCCGATGCCGCCCGGCAGCGCCACAAAGGCGTCGGATTTCTCGAACATCTTGTGTTTGCGCTCGTGCATGTTGTCGGTGATCAAGAGCTCATCGAGCCGGTCCAGCGCGGTTTCCGTCGCTTCCTTGTTAATCAGGAAGCGTGGAATGATGCCTGTCACCTTGCCGCCGGCTTTGAGCGCGCCTTCGGCGACAGCGCCCATGATACCCTTGGTGCCGCCGCCATAGACCAGCCGCAGTCCCGCTTTGGCAATCGAGCGCCCGAGCAGGTGTCCGGCCTTGATATAGGTTTCATCGCGGCCCGGAGACGAGCCGCAATAGACGCAGACGGATCGAATCGTGTTCATAACGATGATTGGTGATTGGGTCTGAAAGCGCGGTCAAGCCCCAAGGGTTAACAAGGGCGGGCTTTTTCTTGTCGGCTTTGGCAAAACAGGCTAGACCGGCGTTAGGTGGCTAAGGGGTAGGGAAGTATGGCAATTAATCCATTGAAGGCGTTCCTGTTCGCGGCGGGTGGGACCGTTGCGGCCGCGGGAACCGCCTATGTATCGGGCGCACTCGACCCGTATCTCAATCACACGCCGCCGGCGAACGTGGCGGCGCTGACGCCGCCCGCGGCGCCGAAACCGGCCGATCCCGGCACGGAAGCGCGGCTGCCGCCAGCGGAGGTCCCGGCAGCTCCTGCTGCGGTGCCCCAGGCAACGGCACCGGCCGCCCCGGCAACGGATGCGGCGGCTCCGGCAGCCCCGGCTGCGGCCGGCCCGATCGCACCGTCCTTCGATGTCGTGCGCGTCGAAAGCAATGGCTCGATCGTCGTCGCCGGCAATGCGGCTCCAAATGCAAAGGTCGAGATCCTCAATGGTTCGACGGTGCTTGGATCGACCGTAGCTGGTCCCGATGGCGCCTTCGTCATCATTCTCGACGATCCGCTGAAGCCTGGCGACTATACGATTGCGCTGCGCGCGACCACGGGCGATGTCGTGACGCCCTCGGTGCAGACCGCTGTCGTCTCTGTTCCCAAGGATGCGGCCGGCCAGGTTCTGGCCATGGTCGAGGAGCCGGGCAAACCGGCCGAACTGCTCACCGTTCCCGCGCCCGAGACAAAGCCGGCCGCACCGGCTGCCGGCGACCAGGCTGCCGCGCCGGCTGCTCCCGCAGCCGAAACGCCCGCGGCCACAGCTCCGGCACCAGCCGCCCCGGCGGCACCAGCGCCAGCCGTGGTTGAAGCAGCACCGGCTCCGGCAGCGCCGGCGACGCCGCCCGCGGCAGCCGTGGCCGAGCCTAAGATCGTCGTCGAGGCGGTCGAGATCGACGGCAACAAGATCTTTGTCGCCGGCCTCGCCGATGCCGGCCGCAAGGTTCGCGCCTATGCCAACGACATCCTGCTCGGTGACGCACAGACGTCGCCGGACGGCCACTTCCTCGTCGAGGCGACGCGCGACATTCCGGTCGGCAGCTACACCATCCATGTCGACGGTCTCGATGCCGACGGGGTGAAAGTGGTGGCCCGCGCCGCCGTGCCGTTCGAGCGCGAGCCGGGCGAAGCGATCGCCGCCGTGGCGCCTGCCGAAGCAAAACCGGCCGCACCTGCTGCCGCCGAAGCGCCCCCGGCACCTGCTCCTGCCGCACCAGCTACAGAGGCGCCGGCCGTTGCCGCGGCTCCGGCCACGACGCCCGCTCCCGCCACCGATGCTCCGGCCGTCGTGGCGGCGGCGACGCCGCCAAGCGATGTGCCCGAGACCGTGGCGCCCAAGCTCGAACATGCTGATGGCGCCGTCATCATCCGCCGTCACGACACGCTGTGGCGGATTTCGCGGCGCGTGTACGGCCATGGCGTGCGCTTCTCGACCATCTACCTCGCCAACCAGGACCAGATCAGCGATCCCGACCGCATCTGGCCGGGGCAGGTGTTCAAGGTCCCGGAAAAGTCGAAGGAAGGCGAAGCCGCCGACCTCAAGGCGATGGGCGAGCAGGCAACGACGGCGCCTGCCAAGTCGCAGTAAGGTGCTTGAGCGCCGATCTCCCCCTCAAGGGGGAGATCGGCAGCGT
>NZ_RZQG01000758.1:0-2913 GCF_003998635.1 Mesorhizobium sp. M7D.F.Ca.US.004.03.1.1 | reverse complement strand
GACCGCGACTCAGATATGCGCCCCTGCCCTGCTGGTATCGCAGGGCTGGGCGCCTGAAACCGCCACGCTGGAGCGGTTGGCCGAGCTAGCGCGGCTCAGTAAATCCTGACGTCTTGTTTGACCTTGATCGTTCCCAGAACCGGCTTCCACTTTTGGGGATCATGGCTTTTTGTCTGACCATGATCTTTCCCAAAAACCGGCTTCCACTTTTGGGGATCATGGTCTGTTCAGCTTCGATAGAGCGTTCCAAGCAGGATCCGAAGGTCGAGCCAGAACGACGCCGTGCGGAGATAGGCGGCATCCGTTTGCGCCAAAAGCTCCGGGTTCGACATGTCGATGCCCTTGATCTGGGCCAGGCCGGTTATGCCCGGTAGTGCCGCCAACACGCCCAGCCGCCTGCGACACTCGATCAATTGCGTTTGGGTCGGCAGGCAGGGGCGCGGCCCGACAAGGCTCATCTCGCCCTTCAGGACGTTCCAGAACTGCGGCAGCTCATCGAGCTTGAACTTCCGCAAGACCCTTCCAACCGATGTCACGGAATTCGCCGGCGCTTCATGCGAGGGCAATGATGGCGTGCCGACATACATCGTGCGCAACTTGTGACAGCGAAAAAGCAGGCCGTCACGGCCGACCCGCGTCTGCGAAAAAATAGCCGGACCGGGCGACGATGCCCTGATGGCAAGGACGGCCAGCATCAAAACAGGAGATGTGGCCACCAGCAGCAGAACCGCACCGGCAAGATCGAAGATGTGCTTGGCTGCCTTCATGAACGGCCGATAATGCTCCCTGCGAAAGTCCCGAGGCAACGCCGCAGGCCAAGCCCGTCGACGTAGCATGAGCTCATCTCCTGACCAAGCGCGCCACGCAGCTGTTCGATGCTCAAATGCGTCCCAGGATGAAAGCGAGATAGAGCCCCAGGGTCCCTGAAAGAGTCTGCCGATAGACACCGCTTTTGCGCAAGGCTGCCAAGCGGCGGAAGAGACCGCCCTGCCGCCCGCTGGTGAACAGGTCGAGGCATGCCGCCGCGTCCTCGGTCAGGAGGTCGCGATTGACGGCAAGACCGTCAAGGTTGAGATCCGTCCAGCCGGCGAACTCACCCTTGAACAGGCGGCCAAGCCGGGAAACCCTTGCTCGCCACGACACGTTGGCGCCGACCAGGTTTGCCGCGTGCTGCCGGTAGCGCACCAGCGGCCGTGGATCGTAGCGGACGCCGCCGCCGGCGGCGGTCACGATGAGATAGGCCCACCAGTCGTGGCTGACGAACCCGGTCCGCGCGGAGGCCCTGGCCAGCAGGTCGCGTGCCGCGGCGTTGAGCAGGATGGTGTTGCCGCCGGCGATGCTTTGCACAAGCGCGTTGCGAAAGGATGGCGGCCGGGCAAAGAGCGGCGAATGGCCGACAAGGCTTCCCGTTTCGGTCATGGTCGCGGTTCGCGAGCAAAACATCAGTGGGGTCTTTGCGTCATGGGCCTGCATCCAGCGGATGGCGCTCTCCAGCCTGTCGGGCTCCCAGATATCGTCCTGGTCGCAGAAGGCATAGCAGTCCGCATCGATGCGTCGATCGAGGATCATCGATCGGAAATTGGCGGCGAAGCCTTGCCGCGGCCCCTCCACGAGGGTCATTCGACCCTTGGGCCAGCGCGATTTCCATGTCTCGATGATGGCGGTCGTGCCATCGATGGAACCATCGTCGGATATCCACAGGTCGACCAGAGGGTGCGACTGCGCGAGCAGGGACTGCAGCTGTTCATCGATGAAGGCAGCGCCATCCTTCGTGCCCATCAGGACCGCGACGCGCAGATCTGCTTTGCTCACGGGCAAGATCGCTTTCTGAATTCTGAATCGGGCCTAGCTCGCCTGCCCGGCCGTTTTCGGGATCGCGCCCTGATGAATGCTCCCCCGGGCCTTCTTGGCGCGGTCAAGGCCTGCCAGCACGGCGAGCGCGGCAGCCTTGTCCTGGTTTTTCGCCGATTGCTGCAGGGCCGTGAGCGCGATCTGGACATCCGACCATTCCACGACGTCCGTGCTAAGGCCAAAAATCTTCGAAATGCCGAGTTCGACGAGTTCCTCGTCTTCGCCATGCAGCGTTTCGTGGAGTTTTTCGCCCGGCCTTATGCCGGTGAACCGGATTGCAATGTCCTTGTATGGGCTCTTTCCTGACATGCGGATCATCGTTTCGGCCACTTCAAGAATCGGCACCGGCTTGCCCATGTCGAGCATATAGACGGCATAATCGTCTCCGCTGTGCCTGGACGCGGCATCGGTCGCCGACATGATGACAAGATCGACGGCTTCGGCCACGGTCATGAAATAGCGTGTCATGCGCCGGTCGGTGATGGTGACGGGTCCCCCAGCCTCGATCTGCGCCTGGAATATGGTCGCCACCGAACCATTGCTGCCAAAGACATTGCCGAACCGCACAGCTATGAATTTGGTGGCGGAGCCACGCCCGCCCGGCTCGCCTGCTGGCGCCCCGTGCAAGGCGCTGACGATCTGTTCAGCGGCCCGCTTTGTCATGCCAAGCACCGATGTCGGATCCACCGCCTTGTCGCTCGATATCAGGACAAATTGTGCAACACCGCATTTGGCGGCGACCTCGGCACAGACGAGTGTTCCGAAAATGTTGGTCTGGATGGCCGAATCCCAGTTTTCCTCGAGCAGCGGAACGTGCTTGAGCGCCGCGGCATGAAAGATGATGTCCGGCCGGAATTCCGTGACGACACGCGTTATCTGGCGTCGGTCCGCGACATCGACGATACGGACCTTGAGACGGTCGTGGTCCTTTTCGTCAATATACTGGCTCAGCTGGAAAATGCCGAACTCGGAGTTGTCGGCGACCAGCACCGCCTCCGCTCCCAGTTGCAGCGACCGTTTGACCAGGGTTTGGCCGATCGAGCCCGCGCCGCCCGTCACCAG
>NZ_RZQG01000757.1:0-2915 GCF_003998635.1 Mesorhizobium sp. M7D.F.Ca.US.004.03.1.1 | reverse complement strand
CGACGGTACATCGGCATCGAGGTGACATCGAAGCCGTCGATCTCGATCGTGCCTTCATCCACCGGCACCAGGCCGGTAACCATGTAGAAACAGGTCGTCTTGCCGGCGCCATTGGGGCCAAGCAATCCGACGGCCTCGCCGGCACGCACGCCGATGGTGACACCGCTGACGACCTTGCGGCCCTTGTAGCTCTTGGTCAAACCCTTGGCGATCAGGGTTCCCTTGAACTTTACCGCATCGACGGTCACCGTGGCCGGCGCCGAAATCTTGCCGGCGGCCCGTCCCGGAAGACGCGCCGTCAGCGACGACAAGCTGGCCATCAGGGGTTCGTCGCTCCCGATTTCGGCGGCGGCGTGATCGACATCTGGACGCGTTGCCCAGCGCATGGATCAACCTGGGCCAGCCCGGTTTTCATCTGCACGACGAGCTTGCAGCCGACCAAGACGTTGTCGTTCTGCGACAGAACGACCTTTTTGCCCGAAAGCACCAGCACCTGGCTCTTCATATCGAAGCTGCCTTGATCGCCGGTCGCGACCTGCGCATCCGACTTGATGTAAACCTTGTCGGAAATCTCCAGGTGATCGATGTTGGCCGAGCCGGTCATGGCTGCCGCGCCAGCCGCTTCCGCGCCCTTGGCGCCGGCGTTGGGGTCCTTGACGTAATAGACCATCATCTTGCCGGCCTTCATCAATGTCGGCCCCTGGACGACGCTGACATTGCCCGTGAAGATGGCGACACTGTCGGCTTGGCGGACCTCCAGCTTGTCGCTCTCGATCTGGATCGGCTTGTCGCCGGACAGTTTGAGGCCTGATTGGCTGGTGGTCTGCGCCAATGACGGCACAAGTCCGAGCAGCAGCAACGCTGAAGTTGCAGCCGCGAGCCGCGTCGAACTACTGAGCCGCATTGGTTTCTCCGCTGTTTCCCTCTGCCGTCTTCAAGGCGGCGGAATCGATGTTGACGCGCACTTTGTTCTCGAAGACCAGAATCTTGCCATTGTCCTGGACCGACATCGAATCCGCCGTGATCCGCGACCCGCCACGGCTGACATCGACGGGATCTCCCGTCTTCATAGTGCCTTTGCCCATGTCGAGGAAGACCGATTTGAACTTGGCCTGCATGCCGTCGGTTGTGGTGATCGTCACGTCGCTGGTCAGGTTCATCGTATTGCCGTCGCGATCGTAGGTGCCGTGCGAGGCCTTGACCGCCGCCACATTGTCGGGCGCGATCGGCACCTTGGCGTCGATGCCTTCCAGTTCGATGATACCTTGCGTGCTGACATCCTGAATGGCGCGCAACGCCGTCATCGAATAGGGCTGTTTCTGCTTGGTGAAACCGTTGAGCTTGGGATTGGCCATCACCAGCTTGCCGTTGGAAAAGGCGGTGCCTTCCGCCTGAACCTTCACGGAGACGGGTGCGGCCAGATAGGAATAGACCGGGAAAGCGATGGCGATCAGGGCCGCAGCCAGTGGCACGGCAAACTTGAGAATGCGCACACGGCGCGAATGACGTTGCGCGCGGTCGAACGCGTCGCCACGCGTCCGGCCGTCCGCCTGGGGGACCAACTCCATCTCGGCGCTGGTCGGTTCATTCGGTCGCGCTAACATTCACTGCTTTCTTCTAAACCCCTGCCCACCCGGGAGCACCGCCTATAGGTGGGACGCCGGCGCCTTCAAGCAAGCACAAGCCCAGGAAAACTGCAAAAATGTGACAGCCGCATTTGTACAGATGAAACCCAGATCCGCACAACTGGCCGTTCTTCATAGCAGAAACAGACACGCGGGGTAAAATTTATCAGCTGTCTGTCTCCCGCCCGACCTCGCGGTGACTGCGCAAATACGTGAGGGGAGATGTCGGATGCCCGCCTGGCCGGCCCGGTCGATCGTGTATGCGGCATGGCTATCTCGACCATCCGCGCCGATTGTCCCATCGTGTGGGAAAGAGGTAGTGTCTCAGTTTGAAATTTGAAACCAGACAAGCGCGTTGGCCGGCGACTTGATGTTGGCAATGCGCATGGTGCCAAACGGCGTTGCCGATCACGTCGGCGGGGCGCTTTCTGGCCTTGGATCCGGTCAGCGTCAGGCCACCTTCCGCTGTATGAGACCAACCAGAACGGTGCGCATTCCCGAATACGATGGGCTGCCAATTTTCACTTCCCAATCAGTGTTGCGTTTCCGAGGGTGCTTCGCGTTACGCAACGCTTCGCGGAATGTGTTCGGGTCGACGCCTACAGTTCGAGCCATATCTTCGGCGGTTGTGTGTTTGGCGATCATGACGTCTCCTATGCCTTTTGCCGATATATACGGCGTTTGCACAACTCGGCCAAGAATCGGGCGTTTCCGCAAATTTCAAACACTGCCGGGAAAGAGAACTGCTTCCAGATGGGAGGATCATGGTCTAAAAGCGTCTCCTCCCGCCGACTGAAAGGCTGACCATGGCACTGAGAGCCGACGACCTGATCGACCGCCGCCGTTTGCGGCGCAAGCTGACATTCTGGCGCGTCGTCGCCATCGGCATCGTTGCCCTTGGGGTGATTGCGCTTTCAGCCTGGTTCTACAACGACGATTTCGGCGGCTCGACGGTCGACCATATCGCCAAGGTCAAGATCGAAGGCACGATCACCGAGGACGAGGAACTGATCAAGCGGCTGGAAACCATCCGCCTGTCGTCGAAGGTGAAAGCCGTGATCCTGTCGATCGATTCGCCTGGGGGCACCACGGTCGGCGGTGAATCGATCTACGAAGAGGTGCGCAAGCTGGCTGCCGACAAGCCGGTGGTGGCGGAAGTCGGCACGCTCGCCGCATCGGCGGGCTATATGATCGCCAGTGCCGCCGATCACATCGTTGCGCGCAAGACCTCGATCGTCGGCTCAATCGGCGTGCTGATTCAGTATCCCGACGTCAGCGGCCTGATGGACA
>NZ_RZQG01000756.1:0-2920 GCF_003998635.1 Mesorhizobium sp. M7D.F.Ca.US.004.03.1.1 | reverse complement strand
CCATCAGGCTGACCTGGTATTGATAACCGTTGAAAGTGACGACCATGTCGCCCGGCCGGTCGGCCAGCCAGGCAAAGCCCAGCCCGAGTGCGAAGACGACGATGAGGAAGGCGAGCAGGCGGATCATAGTGTTGCCCTCATGCCTTCATCGCGCCGGAGATCAGCGCGTCAACCTGGGTTTCGACCTCGATGCGTGCCTTCAGTTTGCCGGCAAAATCAGCGCCGGCAGCCTTGGCGGCTGCGGGCAGCGTGTCGTATTCACTGAGCGCCTTGGCGTAGTCGCCCTGGTTGACCGCCGCCTCCATGCGCGCGACGGTTTCCGGTGCACCGGCGCCCTCGACGGCGCCGATCGGCCTGACCTTGACCAGCGATTCGGCGCTCGACATCAGATTCTGCAGGAAGCCGGCATTCTCATCGACAGGCGTCGCAGCGGCGACCATGGCACTGGCGGCGGCATCCGCTTGCGTAGCGATCTCGGCGCGGGTCGGAACGCCCTTTTCGGCGTAGGTGCGCAAGATCGCAAGCTGCGGTGCGTCCGGCGAAATCGCGGCGAAGGTTTCGAGTTCGGCCGAGAACGGCGCGCCACGCTCGAGCGCCGCCTTCAATGCCGAGGCAGCGATGGCGAGCGCGATCTTCGGCTGTCCGGCCGCCGCCTCGACCTTGCCGGAAAGCTGCGACACCGACTGCTCCAGCGCGGTCAGCCGGCCATCCTGCGCCGTGGTCGCCTCGCCGACCGACTTCACCTGCGCGTCGAGACCAGCCAGTTTTTCGTTGAGCGGGCCGAGATCGACCGGGGCCGTGCTGCCGGCCTTGCCGAGCGCGGCGACCGCCGTTTCGATCTGCGCGACCTTGTCACCCAGTGCAGTGAGCCCGGCGGTGTCGCCTGCTCCACCTTTCTCGACCGCCGATTTCAGCGCCGCGACATCGGCCTTGACCTGCTCCAGGCCCGAGGACAGGCCGACCACCTTGGCCGCTGCATCGCTGTTGCCGCCAGAGTCCTTCAAGCCGGCGATTTCGACCTTCAGCGAAGCGATATCGCCATTGACGCCATCGAGCGAGACACTGGCGCCGGAGCCCGGTGCGCCGAGCAGGCCGGCAAACTGCAGCCCGCCGGCGCCGACCAGCGCGATGACACCGCCGATGATGCCGGCAGCGATGCCGTTGAGGCCGCCACGCTTTTCAGGGGGAGGTGCCGGCGCCATTCTGTCGTCCCGTGTCTCGGCTTCTGCCTTGCTGCTATCGGTCTGGGTGCGCTTTGCCGACGCATCCTCGAAACTGTAGTCGAAGGCTTTGGCGCGGTTGGGCGGAGCATCCGAACCGGGATAAGGGAGCTCTGGTTCGGCGGCCTTGGCTCCGGCATCTGCCGGCGCTTGCGTCTCCGCTGGCCCTGCGGCGGCATCCGCATGCTCCCAGGGCTCGAGATCGGTCTGGTCGGCATGAACCGGCTCTTCGGGAACTGCGGATCGAGAGGTTTCCGTGGCCTCCACTGGCGCTTCATCTGTGCCGGCCTGCGTCTTGGCGGCATCCTCGTCGGCGATGCGTGAGACGGCGCCCGGCTCCAGATCGATGGTCACCGGCTCGCGGCGGCTTTTTGAGTGTCGCATCTTCGGCGTCTTGACCATGCCTGGGCTCCGCACAATTCGCTTCGTCTCAACGCCCTGCGGCGCATGATGGTTCAGAAAGGGTCTAGCACATCACCAAGCGGTGAAAAGGGGCCGTGTGATGACGCGGCTCAGCTCACGCTCGCAAAAGCGCCAGCAGCGCTTCCTCGTCGGGCTGTGCGGCAATGCGGATTCTTTCGCTGGCGGTATCGTCGAGGACTGCCGCGATGCGGTTGGAAAGTGCGAAAAACCACGTTTTTTCAAAGAGCCCGTGCAGAGCGGGCCGTCTAGCCAGGACCTGCATCGCGGCAGCCGCCTTGGCTGAATAAAGCAGCACCGCATCGGCAGGTTGGCCGGACAGACGCTCGAGGATGGTTTCGTCCGAATAACCCATCTGTAGCGTGTCATATGTTTCGACGGCGTGGACCTGAACGCTCGCCGCCTTGAGCTCATGTTCGAAGGCCGGAAATCGCACGCGTCCACAGAGATAGACAATGGTCTTGCCCGAGAGATCAGCAGCAAGACTGCCGGCGAGACCTTCGGCATTGCCCGGGCCTTCGCTGACCGACAAGAACCCCGCTTTGCGCGCGGCTTCCGCCGTCCTTTTGCCGACGGCATGGCAAGGCAAGGCGGCGAGCGCCGCGATGACGTCTTCCGGCGCATGGCGCACGGCATTGGCGCTGGTGATGGCAACGGCGATGGCATCGTCCGGGACGAACCCGGGATCAACCGGCAGCGCCACCGTTTCGGTCAGAGGCAGAAGAATCGGCAGAAACCCTGTCTCCCGAAGCTGCCGCGCTGTGCGCGAGGCGCCCGGTTCCGGTCTCGTCACCAGGACGTGAAGCATTTCAGAGCCAGCCGTCGAAGAACTTTTCGCCGGCCTTGTCCCTCACCGTCCTGGCTGCTTCGGCGCCGATACGGGCGGCGTCTTGCGCCGGTCCCTGCAGCTCGACTGTGTGCGACAGCGTGCCGTCGGGCGATATGATCAGCCCTGCGAACGACAGTTTCCCGGCCTCGATCGCCGCATAACCAGCGATCGGCGTGCGACAGGAACCGTCGAGCGCCGCCAGGAAGGCGCGCTCGCAGGCCAGCGCCTGACCGGTCGGAACATCATGGATTGCCACCAGCATCTTTTCGGCATCGCGATCGCCGATGCGGGTCTCGATGCCGATCGCGCCTTGCCCTGGCGCCGGCGGGAAGAGGTCGATCGGCATCAGGTCGGTGGCGACATGCTCGAGCCCGAGCCGCTTCAGCCCGGCATAGGCGAGGATCGTGCCGGCGGCGACGCCTTCGTCCAGCTTGCGCAGGCGCGTCTGCAC
>NZ_RZQG01000755.1:0-2921 GCF_003998635.1 Mesorhizobium sp. M7D.F.Ca.US.004.03.1.1 | reverse complement strand
ATTACTTATTAACCATGCTCGAACATATTCCAGTTCGGCTCGTTCACGGCTTCGCAGCGTCCAACCCCGCCTCGCCTTCTCACTGAAACACTGGAAAAGGACCCTCTTCGAATGTGGCGCAAAACAGCAGCGTGCCTGGCCATCTCAGCGCTTTTCAGCGGTGAGGCAAGCGCTACGACGACGACAACAAACATGACCGTGCAGATGACCATCACCGCATCCTGCACGATCAGCAGCGCTTCGACGCTGAACTTCGGTTCATCGGGCGTCATTGCGGCCAATGTCGACCAGACGTCGACGGTCCAGGTTCAGTGCACGAACACCACCCCGTACAACATTGGTCTGGACGCCGGCACTGGTTCGGGCGCGACGGTTGCGGCGCGCAAGATGACCAATGGCGCCTCGACGATCACCTATTCACTCTACAGCGACAGCGGCAGAACGACCGTTTGGGGCAGCACAATCGGAACCAACACGGTTTCGGCGACGGGCACCGGTTCTGCCCAGAGCTTTACCGTATATGGACGCGTGCCGACGCAGTCCACGCCTGCGCCAGCAGCCTATACGGACACGGTAACGGTCACGGTGACCTATTAGGATTAGGCTGTCACTTGGCGGTCGGCATTTGGGGGAGCGGGAAATGAGCTGGACAAAGCTGGCTTGGATTTTGGCGGGAGCACTGCTTTTCAGCGGTGCGCCGGTATGGGCGGAGTCCCTCCAGGTGCAACCCGCCCTCGTCGACGTCGTGGCTCCCGGTGCATCGTCGACCATCACGCTTCGCAACGAAGGACCGACGCCGACCAATGTGCAGATTCGTGTTTTTCGCTGGACGCAAGTGAATGGCAACGAATCCCTGACGCCGACGGAGGATGTCGTTGCCTCGCCTCCCGCCGTCACGCTCGTGCCTGGCGCCGACTATGTCGTACGCATCGTGCGCGTGACGAAGCGGCCCATAGCGGCCGAGGAAGCCTATCGTCTTCTGGTGGACGAACTTCCTGATGCCAACCGCACAAGGACCGGCACCGTGAGACTGCTGATTCGCCATTCTATTCCGGTCTTTTTCAGCTCTCCACAAAAAACGCCGCCGGCCGTCGACTGGACTGTCTCGAGGCAGGCCGGGCGGCTGATCGTTTCGGCCCGAAACAAGGGCGGTATGCGCCTGCGCATCTCCGCACTTTCGCTGCGTGACGCAGGTGGACACAAGATCTCATTCGGGGGCGGGCTCGTCGGATATGCGCTCGGCCAGTCGGCAATGCATTGGACGGCACCAGCCGGCGGGCGCAAATTTGCCGCCAAGGGATCGGTCTCGATCTCCGGCCAAGGCAATGATGGCACGATCAACGCCGTTGCGCCGGTTGTCGCTGCACCGTGAATGCGGCTTGCCTGCTGGCAATGTCGACACTGGCCGCCGCGCTGACACTATCCAATCAGGCTTCGGGGGCGGTCCAGCAGCTTCAGCTCGAAGTCTTCATCAACGGCGCTCCAACCAATCAGATCGCGGCATTCGTATCTACCGACGGGCGGCATCTGGGCGCAAAGCCGGATGAGTTGCGGGACTTGGGACTGGATCCGGGCAAGGGCCGATCCAACGCCGCAACCATCATGCTCGACAATATCAAGGGGTTGGCTTACCGCTACGAGGTGGCGGAGCAGCGCATTTTCCTGACCATCGGCAATGGCTTGCGCGGGACAATGTCATATGACGCGGCGCCGGATCACGAGGCATCGCCGGATATTCAGGCAGGGTTCGGCGGTGTCCTCAACTACAATCTGTTCGCGGCGTCGCGGCAGGAGCCCGGCGCAAGCGGCTTCTCCTTCAGCGGTGTTTCCACAACCCTCGACGCGAGGGCCTTTTCGCCGGTTGGCACGTTCGGCCAGTCGGCGATCCTGCGGCTGGCGGACAATGGACGCACCGATGCATTGAGGCTCGACACCGCCTATACCTATTCGGACCCGGCGACGCTGACGACATATCAGGCTGGCGATGCGATTTCCGGCGGCTTTGCCTGGACCCGGCCGATACGCATTGGCGGGCTTCAGGCGCGCCGCAATTTCGGGCTTCGAGCGGACCTCATCACGCAGCCGCTTGCCTCGGTGAGCGGCAGCGCGGCAGTGCCGTCGACGGTCGACGTCTATGTCAACGACCTGAAGACCTATTCGCACACGGTTGACACGGGTCCGTTCCAGATCACCGACATTCCAGTCACCACGGGTGGCGGCGAGGCACTTGTCGTGCTGCGCGATGCGGCCGGCCATGAGACGCGCACGAGCGTACCGTTCTACGCCTCGCCCAGCCTGCTAAAGCCAGGCCTCTTCGACTTCTCGCTGGAGGCCGGCCTGCCCAGGCACGGCTATGCGACGACGTCGGATGCCTATGCCGCCAATCAGCCTGTCATATCGGCAAGCCTGAGAAAGGGTATCTACGACTGGCTGACGCTGGAAAGCCACGCTGAGGCCGGCAAGGATCTGGTCAATGGCGGGCTCGGCATGGCGGTGCGCACCGGCTCGCTAGGCATCGCCTCGTTCGCGCTGGCTGGCAGCCGCAGCGAAGCGGGCAATGGCCTGCAGTCCTATGCCTCATTCGAGATCAGGGTCCGGACCCTCAGCATCAATGCCAGTTCGCAGATGACCTTCGGTTCTTATGACGATCTCGCCTCGGTGACCGATCGGCTTCAGGACGGCGGAACGGCCGGTCACGCCTTCCTCAATCTGCTGTCATTCGATCCAGGCGCCGCTGATGCTTCGTCCCGATCCAGGCCCCCGAAGATGGTCAACAGCATTTCCGTCGGAACCCCGTTGTCTTTCGACAGCGGCAGCATCAGCGCAAGCTACATCGATCTGACACCGGCCTGCGGCGAAAGCTCCAGGATACTCACCGCCTCCTATTCGCGAACGCTGCCTTTCGGCTATCTCAATGCCAC
>NZ_RZQG01000754.1:0-2931 GCF_003998635.1 Mesorhizobium sp. M7D.F.Ca.US.004.03.1.1 | reverse complement strand
AGCATGGCGTGCGCGAGATCGTGTCGCGCTCGATCGAGGGGCCGATCGTGCGCACCACCTACGCGGACATCCATCGCCGCGCCCTGAAGGTCGCCCAGCGGCTGGAACGTGACGGCTATGGCTTGGGCGACCGCATCGCCACGCTGGCCTGGAACACCGCGCGCCACATCGAGGCCTGGTACGGCATCATGGGCATCGGCGCCATCTACCATACGCTCAATCCGCGGCTGTTTCCCGAGCAGATCGTCTGGATCATGAACCATGCCGAGGACAAGGCCGTCTTCGTCGACCTGACCTTTCTGCCGCTGCTCGAGAAGATAGCCGGTGCCGTCAAGTCGCTGAAACAGGTCATCGTCCTGACCGACAAGGCACACATGCCGCAGACGACATTGCCCAATGTGGTCGCCTATGAAGACTGGCTTGATGAGGCGGATGGCGACTTCGCCTGGAAGACCTTCGACGAAGGGACCGCCGCCGGTATGTGCTACACGTCGGGGACCACGGGCGATCCAAAGGGCGTCGTCTACAGCCACCGTTCGAACGTGCTGCACGCCATGATCGCCGCCATGCCCGACGCCATGGGCTTGTCGTCACGCGATACGATCTTGCCGGTGGTGCCGATGTTCCACGCCAATGCCTGGGGCCTTGGCCAGAGCGGGCCGATGATCGGCGCCAAGCTGGTCATGCCTGGCTGCAAGATGGACGGCGCCTCGATCTACGAACTGCTCGACACCGAGAAGGTGACTTTCAGCGCCGCCGTGCCTACCGTCTGGATGATGCTGCTGCAGCATCTGGAAGAGACCGGCAAGAAGCTTCCCCATCTCAACAAGGTCGTCATCGGCGGCTCGTCCTGCCCGCGCGCGATCATGACCAAGTTCCAGCAGAACTACGATGTCCAGGTCATCCATGCCTGGGGCATGACCGAAATGTCGCCGCTCGGCACGCTGTGCACCTTGAAGCCGGACTATGCCGGTCTTGAGGGGGAAGCCCGGCTCGATGTGCAGCAGAAACAGGGCTACCCGCCCTTCGGCGTCGAAATGAAGGTCACCGACGACGACAACAACGCGCAGCCCTGGGATGGCAAAACATTTGGCCGCCTGAAAGTGCGCGGGCCGGCCGTTGCCCGCGCCTATTATGGGGGCGCCGGCCCGGAACAGTTCGACGAGGACGGCTGGTTCGACACCGGCGACGTCGCTCACATCGACGCCGGCGGCTATATGCAGATCACCGATCGCGCCAAGGACGTCATCAAATCCGGCGGCGAATGGATTTCGACCATCGACCTCGAGAATCTGGCCGTCGGCCATCCCGATGTCGCCGAGGCGGCAGCCATCGGCGTCCATCATTCGAAATGGGGCGAACGGCCGTTGCTGGTCGTCGTCCGCAAGCCGGGCAAGGAACCCAGCAAGGCTGATATTCTCGAGTTCATGGACGGCAAGGTGGCCAAATGGTGGATGCCGGACGATGTCGCCTTCGTCGGCGAAATTCCGCACACCGCCACCGGCAAGATCCAGAAGATCACCTTGCGCCAGCAGTTCAAGGACTATCGCTTGCCGACGGATTGACGCGATGGTGCATGTTTCGGCTTCATGCCATCGCAAAAAGGCACTAAGTGTCCGTTCGGGTTGGGGCAGCGCAGAAAACGATGGTTAGCATTCCCGAACGGCAAACGTCGAAGGCGGCCGGATGGTCGCGGCGCACGGCCGCTTTTTCGTTGGTGTTGCTGCTGACGGTCTTCGTCGGCCACCGCTTCGATCTCGTCGAAACACCGGTCTTCCTGTGGGTGCTGGGCATTGCCGCGCTGCTGGCGGCCCTGGCGCTGTTGTTTGCCGGGTTTGCCTTTTCGCGGCTGTGGAACTTCGGCGACCGCGGCGGTCGCGACCTGACGGTCGGCGCGCTGCTGGCGCTGCTGGTGCTCGCACCCTATGGCGTCGCCGCCTACTGGGCGACAATCTATCCGCCGCTCAGGGATATCTCGACGGATTTCGACGAACCGCCGGCGCTCGACGTGAGCGACCGGACGAAGGATATGAACGTGCTTGCGCCGTCGACGCCTGGCGAACAGCGGTTGCAGACCGACAGCTATCCGCTGGTCAGCGCACGCAGCTACGACCTGCCGTTCGAGACTGTCGTCAATGCCGTCGAAACCGTCCTCGACCGGCGCAACTGGGATCTGTCGGAACCCTATCCCGACCTCGCCGGGCAAAGCGACGTGACCATTACCGCCGTCGCCAAGGGCTTTGTGCTCGGCCTTCCCGCCGATGTGGCGATCCGCGTGACGGACGATGGCGATACGGTCATCGTCGATATGCGATCAGCTTCGCGATACGGCCGCTACGACCTCGGCGACAACGCCGCGCGCATCACCGATTTCCTGGCGGAGCTGGACCAGGAAGTCGCCGGTCAGGTTGGCGCGGCTCCGGCCGAGTAGGGCATTGGAACCTGGCAGTCTATTCGGGCGGCCTATCTGGCCGGCGTGAAAACGCCGTCAATGGCCGGTGCGGCGTCGGTCACAACCAGATCGCGTGCCACCAGGTCCTCGAGATGGGCAAGCACCGACAATCCGGCGGCGCCATGCAGCCGCGGGTCGGTATCCCTGTAGATCGCCTTGACCATGTCGGGAATCGTCCGGTCGCCTTCTCTGACCCGCTGCAGGATGGCGCGCTCGCGCATCTTGCGGTGCGTCTTCAACCCGCGCATGAAAGCGCGCGGTGCCGTCACCGGCCCGCCATGTCCGGGCAGCAGCAAGCGGTCCCCGCGGTCGATCAGCCGGTCCAGCGAGGCCATATAGTCGGCCATCGCTCCATCCGGCGGGGCGACGATGGAGGTTGCCCAGGCCATGACATGATCGGCCGAAAACAGGATGCCGGTTCCTTCCAGCGCGAAGGCCGCGTGATTGGCGGTGTGACCCGGGGTCAGAACCGTCCTGAT
>NZ_RZQG01000753.1:0-2944 GCF_003998635.1 Mesorhizobium sp. M7D.F.Ca.US.004.03.1.1 | reverse complement strand
CATCGGCGATCGACGCAGACGGATCTATTGCAACGACCGGCGTGGTCATTATGGTTTTGGCTTGCATGCCAGCCTCCTCAGACACTTTATCCTTTGCTTATCGAGGTCACGCGTGCCGTGTCTTGATCTGAATCATTTTCAGATTGCGAAACTGCAACGAAGGCGGCCCGAAGGCGATTTATGAAGAGGGCCTCGCAAAACGCGGAGACCTCATCGTGAAACAGCGCAGTTCGATCGACCCGGACATGGTCGTTGACGAAATCATGACGAAATGGCCGACAACGGTGGCTGTGGTGCTGAGATACAAGATGCTCTGCGTCGGGTGTCCGATCGGCACATTCCATACCGTGGCCGAAGCATGCCGGGAACATCGGATCGATGAGGGCGACTTTCTTGTCGAACTCGAAGCGGCCGTTCGAGGAAAACGGTGACGGTCAGCCCTTGTCCCGGTTCTCGGCCAGAACCACAAGGCGATGCGCATCCTTGACCGTGACCTTCTGGCGCCCGCTGACGATGATCCCTTTCTCCTCCCACTTGCTCAGCAGCCGGCTGACCGTGTGAAGCGTCGTCCCCGTCATCTCGGCAATGTCCTGCCTCGAGATCGGGAAGTCGATTTCGATGCCGCTATCGGTCTTTCGGCCGGTCTGGTTTGCCAATCGCAGCAGCGCATGCGCAACCCGCTGCTCCACCTGTTCCGTCGACATCTCCACTACCCGCGTCTGCGTCTCCTGCAGCCTGCTTCCAACCGTCCTGTAGGTGGCCGCCCCAAACACGGGGAAGCGTCTCGCCAGATCGGGCCACAGAGCGTTTGGCCAGGCCAGCACCACGCAGTCTACCGCCGCGACCGCGCTGGCTGGGTAGGTCGTCCGGCCAAGTGCCGCGGCGACGCCAAAGATCTCGCCTTCGCTGATGTATCTGGCGATGACCTGTTGTCCGTCCGGCGTGGTGCGAACGACACGGATGTGCCCGGCGATCAGCACGAAGAAGGAATGAGCCTCGGCTTCCTGCGCGAAGATCGCCGTCTCCTTGGCATAGCGAGACGACCGCGCATCTCGCAGGATCTCGCTCTGCTCGTCGGGCGTCAGACCCTGGAAGAGCGGCAGTCGCGAAATCAGCGATCGGTCCAGCGCAGCCAAGCGGATTCCTCACGGCCTTAGGGTTCCGCATTAGTCGTGCGGGAGACCTTTCTTATCTTGAGTTTGCGCCAGCGCAAATTGTCCCCGACCGCATCAGGCTAAATGGCATGGAACGGCGCAATGCCGCGAAGACGAAACAAAGGACAAATTGATGAAACTCTCCATCCTCGCCGCCGCAGTCTCCATCCTGGCGCTCGCCAGCGGCGCAAGCGCCGAAGAGCATGTGGTGCAAATGCTCAACAAGGGCGAAAAGGGCGCCATGGTTTTCCAGCCAGCCTTCGTCAAGGCAGCCCCCGGCGACACCGTCAAGTTCGTGCCGACCGACAAGACGCATGATGCCGAGTCTATCAAGGGTATGCTTCCGGATGGCGCTGAGCCTTTCAAGGGAAAGCCCAGCGAGGAAATCACCGTTACGCTGACAAAGGAGGGCGTCTACGGCGTCAAATGCGCCCCCCACTACGGCATGGGCATGGTCGCCCTGATCGTTGTCGGCAAGCCGGTCAATCTCGATGCCGCCAAGGCGGTCAAGCACCCTGGGAAGGCAAAGACGGTGTTTGCCGACCTGTTCACCCAGGTTCCGGCCAACTGACCAGCATACAGCCTGCCTGCCATAAGTGGGGCGGGCACGGGCCGGACGGACCGAGGGCGGCGGTTCATCCGGCCCTGTTCATTTTGGAGACGCTAATCATGGGGATTCCACGCCTGAGGGCCTACACAGGGCCCGCGTTTCTTTCCTACGGATTCAGGCCTTTCTTCCTCCTCGGGTCGCTGTATGCCGCGCTCTCCGTTCTGCTTTGGCTGCCGATGTATGCCGGCGAACTCGATGCCCACAGTGCGTTCGTTGCCGTCGACTGGCATATTCACGAGATGCTGTTCGGCTACCTGCCAGCTATCGTTACCGGGTTCCTGCTGACCGCCATCCCGAACTGGACCGGCCGGCTGCCCGTGCAAGGCCTGCCGCTGTTGGCGCTGGTGGTCCTGTGGCTTGCCGGCCGTGTCGCTGTCTTCTTCTCGGCAGATATCGGCTGGGAAGCAGCCGCCGTGATCGATGGCTCATTTCTGCTTACGGTCGCCGCTGCGGCGGCACGTGAAATCGTCGTCGGACGCAACTGGCGCAATCTCAAGGTGCTGCTGCCGCTTGCCGTCCTGGCGTGCGCCAACGGCGCGTTCCATATCGAGGCGCACAGCCAAGGCATATCGGACATCAGCCGCAGGCTCGGTACGGCTGCAGCGATCGTGCTCATCTCGCTGATCGGTGGGCGTATCATTCCAAGCTTCACGCGCAACTGGCTCGTCCGCGAAAACCCTGGCAGGCTGCCTGCGCCGTTCGGCCGTTTTGACATCGCATCGATAGCCATCTCAGCCATCGCGCTGGGAGCATGGACGTTCGCTCCTGACAACCGCGCCTCAGGAATGCTTATGGCCGTCGCTGCAATCTGCCAGGCGTGGCGTCTGTCGCGCTGGGCTGGCGAACGCACATTGCGAGATCCGCTCGTGCTCATCCTCCATCTTGCATATGCCTTCGTGCCGGTCGGCCTCGCCCTTGTCTCGGTTTCGATCTTCTTTCCTGCCGCCGTGCCGGCTGCTGCTGGGCTCCACGCGCTCGGAACGGGCGCGGTCGGCGCCATGACGCTCGCCGTGATGACCCGCGCAACGCTCGGGCACACCGGACGAGCGCTCAAGGCTGGGAACGGCGCCTCGTTCATCTTCGTGGCCGTCCTGCTCGCGGGAACATTGAGAATCCTGGCCGCCTTCGTCCCCTCAGAGGCGGTGATCGATACGGCCGGCGCCGCATTGGTAGCGGCCTT
>NZ_RZQG01000752.1:0-2945 GCF_003998635.1 Mesorhizobium sp. M7D.F.Ca.US.004.03.1.1 | reverse complement strand
GCGCATCTCAGCCTGCGCCGGTCGGAAAACATGATCCTGCTCACCATCCGCGACGAAGGGCCTGGGATACCCCAAGCCCAGATCGACGCCGTGTTCGGCTCTTTCGTGCGCCTCGAACAATCGCGTAACCGCCAGACCGGTGGTCTTGGGCTCGGCCTGACCATCGCCCGCAACATCGCGCGCGCCGCCGGCGGCGAGATCAGCCTGTCCAACAACCCGGGCGGTGGCCTGCTGACGCAACTGCGCCTGCCGCTGGCGGCTTAAGACTGCTACAAACGACAGGGCAGTTTCGTTGGCCGATTCTTCGTCGGTCTGCTCTCAACTTCGACCAGCATAGGTCAACGAGCGGTGGAGAGGCTGGTTGCCTATTTCAGTACGCGGTCCTTGCGTCGAAATATGCGAAGTTGTATCTCGCGCCAACGCGTCATCACCTTTTCCTCGAAGCGATCTCGTCTAAATTTAACGCAATGAATGTCCTCGATCAGGAAGACATCGTCCTTGGATGCGACTGCCTCCAAGAACCGGGGAGACCGAACGGCCAGATTGACCTCGTTCTCACGCGAAGTTTGACCGATCAATTGGTAAAAGGTGAACATTGCATAGCAATAATTGTCGAATGTCTCGAACTCTGAAAAGTCTGCAACGCGACAGTCGTCCAAGGTCATTAAAGGGTAGCTGTACGGACTGCGCCTGTTCGGGTTTTGCCTAATGTGCGGCAGCTGGAGGGTCTTGGTGGCGCCGACCTCCTCCAGCACCGAGGTACTCCACTCCCAGCAGCTGATGTAACTGTGAAAGAAGGCTTCGCGCACCACACTATGTTCGTCTGGCAGCCACTCGTTGTGCGCTCGCTCGGCGTCGATTAGCCGGTAAACGTCGAATAGAAACTCGTATATGAGTGCAGCCACCGTCGCGTTTCGCATTCCTCAACCTCAATTATGCGACCCGGCTGTTCCCTCGAAAACAATAAACCGCCCTATGGGCTGAATTGACGGCGAAGGTTACCGCCGCAGCACCGCGCTCAACACATCGCGGATGCCGATGGCGCCGACAAATCGCGATTGATCATCGAACAGTGCCACCGGTGCAGTCTGCGAACGGTGCATGGCCAGCATCACGGTTTTCAGCGAGGTGCCGGGATTGGCCCAGAACACCTGCGCCAGTTCCTCCGGCTGGCCCTCGACGTCGGCGCATGACACCCAGACCGCCGGCTTGCCGTCGCGTTCGGCCGCCGCCACCAGCCCGTGATCGTCGATCTTGAAGCGCGTCGTCTTGCGCCGGTCGAGCCACACCCAGCCATTGTCGCCATGCTCCAGATCGCGACGGTCGCGCATCACGTTCCAGGCGGTCAGCACCGATAGCGGGTTCACATTGGCGATGAAGTCGCGGACATAGTCGTTGGCCGGGCGCAGCACGATATCTTCCGGCGCGCCGGTCTGCACGATGCGGCCGCCCTCCATGATGGTGATGTGGCTGCCGATCTTCAGCGCCTCCTCGAGGTCGTGGCTGACAAAGATGATGGTCTTCTTCAATTCGGCCTGCAGCTGCAGCAACTCATCCTGCAGCTTGGTTCGGATCAGCGGGTCGAGCGCCGAGAACGGCTCGTCCATCAACAGGATCGGCGCCTCGGTTGCGAAGGCGCGGGCCAGGCCGACGCGCTGCTGCATGCCGCCCGACAGCTCATGCGCGTATTTCTTCGCCCACTGGTCGAGATTGACCAGCTTGAGCTGGCGTTGCACGCGCTCCTTGCGCTCGGCTTCCGGCACGCCGGCGAGTTCGAGGCCGAGGCCGACATTTTCCTCCACCGTGCGCCAGGGCAGCAGGCCGAACTGCTGGAACACCATCGCCACCTGTTTCTGCCGCAGCCGCCGCAAGGTCGCCTGGTCGCAAGTGACGACATCGACGGTCTTGTCGCCATCCTTGACCAGCACCTGGCCGCGCGACACCACATTCAGCCGGTTGACCGCCCGCAGCAATGTCGACTTGCCCGAGCCGGAGAGGCCCATCAGCACCGAGATCTCACCCTCGTTCACGGTCAGGCTGGCGCCGGCGCAGCCGAGCACATTGCCGGTCTTTTCGAGGATCTCGGCGCGGGTGGCGCCGGCATCGATCATCGCCAGCGATCCGGCCTGGTCGGCGCCGAAGACGATATCGACGTTCCTGAAATCGACGGCGACGGTCATTTCTTGCCTCCAACCGCAATTCGGGTCATCCGGTCGAGCACGATGGCGAGCACAACGATTGCCAGGCCAGCCTCAAGCCCGAGATCGATGCGGCGTGAGCCGAGCGCCCGGTTGATCTCGGTGCCGAGGCCGCCGGCGCCGATCAGTGCGGCGAACACCACCATCGACAGCGACAGCATGATCGACTGCGTCAGGCCGGCCATGATGGTGGGCAGCGCCGAGGGCAGTTCCACCTTCCACAACAGCTGGCTCTTGGTAGCGCCGAAAGCCTCGCCGGCCTCGACGATCGACTTCGGCACCGAGACGACGCCGAGATGGGTGAGCCTGACCGCGGTCGGAATGACGAAGATGATGGTGACGATGAGGCCGGGCGCGTTGCCGAGACCGAACAGCGTCAGCACCGGGATCAGGTAGACGAAGGTCGGCAGCGTCTGCATCAGGTCGAGCACCGGCAGCATGACGCGATAGACCTTCGGCTTGTGCGCCGCCCAGATGCCGAGCGGCACGCCGATGGCCATGGCCATGGCAGCGGCCGCGACGACCAGCACCAGCGTCTGCACCGTCTGCTTCCACAGGTTCTGGTTGATGATGAAGATCAGGCCGAGAAAGACGCCGATGGCGAGCGGCCGCGAGCGCTGCAGCAGCCAGGCGATGACGGCGATGATCAGCGCCAGCAGCACCGGCGGCACCATCAGCAGGATGCCGACCAGCCCGTCGAGCAGGAAATTGAGGCCATTCGAAAAGGCCCTGAACACAGTGTCGAAA
>NZ_RZQG01000751.1:0-2949 GCF_003998635.1 Mesorhizobium sp. M7D.F.Ca.US.004.03.1.1 | reverse complement strand
GGCGACAGCAGCTCGAAGGCCTGGCTGATTTCGGCGACATCCTGGTGGCCGGTGTTGTGGAAGGCGACTGCCGATACGATCAGGATCGAGGCGTTGACGAACAAAGCCAGCATCAGGGCGATGGTCGAGTCCGTCGTTGCCCATTTGATGGCGTCGCGCTTGCCCTTGTCGGTGCGTTCATAGGCGCGGGTCTGCACGATCGAGGAGTGCAGATAGAGATTATGCGGCATGACGGTGGCGCCGATGATGCCGATGGCGATGTAGAGCATCGCCGGATTTGTGACGATTTCCGACGACGGCACGAACATGGCATGCAGGATCGAGCCGGCCGGCGGGGCGGCGACGAAGATTTGGATGGCGAAGCAGCTGAAGATGATGATCAAAAGCGCGATGACGAAGGCTTCGAGATAGCGGAAGCCCTTGTTCATCAGCAGAAGCACGAGGAAGGCGTCGAGCGCCGTCAGCATCGCGCCGCCGATCAGAGGAATGCCGAACAGAAGCTGCAGCGCGATCGCCGTGCCGATGACCTCGGCCAGGTCGCAAGCGATGATGGCCAGCTCGCAGGCGATCCACAGCACGAAGTTGACCGGACGCGGATAATAGGCGCGGCAGGCCTGGGCAAGGTCGCGGCCGGTGGCGATGCCGAGCCGTGCTGCCAGCGCCTGCAGCAGGATCGCCATCAGGTTGGACAGCATGATGATGAACAGCAGCGTGTAGCCGAACTGCGCGCCGCCGGCGAGGTCGGTCGCCCAGTTGCCTGGGTCCATATAGCCGACCGAGACCATGTAGCCGGGACCCATGAAGGCGAACAGGCGACGGAACCAGACGCCCGAATTCGGCACCGCGATGGAGGAATTGACTTCGCGCAGGCTGGGCTGTTCGTCCTCGTCGGGCCCGGCGAACCGCCATGAGGAACGGGAGGCTGTGGCTTCGGCTTCGGACATGAGGGGAGGCTTTCCGCGAAACTGGGCGATGTTCCCTTAAGCTATGCCATGGCTCAACATTATGCAATATGCTATATTTCATTGTTCGTGCTTTTTATTGAGCTGCTGCCAATGTGCGAAAGGGGGCAGGCGGTTGCGCCTGTGGGGGAATGCAAATAAACGGCCTGAAGAATCAGAGCCCGTGCTATAAAAGCAGCGACGGCTAAAACTCCGAGGAGGAGCGCGTAGTGGCGCTGAAGAACAGACCAGTCCCGCGCGAGCCACTGCCTGACGCCAACGTCCATTCGGAGGGCTTCCGGCAGACGCGCGAAGCGCGCCGCAGCGCGCTTGTCGAGGACTATGTCGAGTTGATCGCCGACCTGATCGAGGACGGCAACGAGGCGCGCCAGGTCGACATCGCAGCAAGGCTTGGCGTTGCCCAGCCGACCGTGGCCAAGATGCTGAGCAGGCTGTGCGCCGACGGTCTGGTGTCGCGAAAACCCTATCGCGGCGTGTTCCTGACCGATGCCGGGCGCAAGGTCGCGGAGGAAAGCCGCATCCGCCACCACACGGTGGAAGCCTTTTTGCGCTCGCTCGGCGTCAGTGCCGAAACGGCGCGCATCGATGCCGAGGGTATCGAGCATCATGTCAGCGCCGAGACGCTGGAAGCTTTTCGGAAGGCGATGACGGCGGCGCGCTGAGCCGCACCCGCCGCCGGATTTCCACTGCCTCCGGAACCCTCGCACGCCAAGCACGTTGCTTCTGACACCCGCGCAAGTCGCGCGGCAAGGGAGGAAGCGATGGGCGTTGAACAGGCACCGACCGCAAAGGGCAAGCAAGCGGCCAAGGGACTGAAACAGGCGGCGGCGAAGGACGAGCGCAAGACCGAGGCCGAAACCGGCCATCCGCTGAAAAAGGGCGCGGCGCGTTTCGAGGAGCGTTCGAAGAGCTCCGACGGCAAGAGTGCCGGCGCCAAGCAGAAAGATTAGACGTCTGTCAGGCCGACGTCAGCGGTTTTGGGTGAAAGCCGTCGGTCGAGACGTGGTGGCGCTTCAGCAAACCGTTCTCTCACTCACGGACATCCTGCACCCAGCTGCGCGGGTGGCCGTCGACGCGGAACTGGAAGATGAAATAGGGCGGGATGCAGGTGCCCTTGCCGGCTTTTGCTTGCGCCAGATCGTCATAGCCTGCCGTGCAGATATAGTCCTCGCGGCAGGGATGGGCCTTGTCGCAGGCGCGCAGGCCGGCGGTCTTGGTGAACTCCCTGGTGCAGAATTTGTGGTCCTTGCCCGACGCGACACAGTCGTTGAAGCCGGTCTTGGCCAATCTGCCGCACGTCGCCTCGTCGGGAAGCTTGTCGCAGCTTGCCTTGCGCAGCATGCCGCCGGGAAAGCCGCCGGTCTTCTGCCGCGGATTGTCGTAGCGCTGGCGCGCGGCACCATAGCCGGCGAGCTTCACTAAGGGTTTCTTGTCCCTTGCCGGGTCGATGGCGCAGGCCTTGGCGGTGGCCGGCGACAGGCGGCAATACTGGTCGTTACCCCAGGTCGACATTTTGATCTCGCCGAACTCGACGGGCTCACCTACCGCCGTGCCGGCCTCGCTGACGCAGGTGCCGAAGCCCGGATGGATGGCGCTTTCATGGACGCCAGCGCAGCGCAGGCCCGCGCCGCAGCTCCAGTCCTTGAAGCTTGGATCCTCGCCGCGATAGCAGATCGAGCCCCAGCCATTGTAGAGGTCGGTGCCTTTCAGCGCCGCGGCATATTTCGCATCAGGTCGGGCGGCGAAGCCTCTGACGAAATCCGGATGGCCGCCGGCGGCGAACTGCTCGACGATGGCGCGGCGGCGCGGCAGGTCGGCGAAGAAGACGGCCGAGCCCGGCACGAAGACGGCGTTGCGGCGCGGCTCGCTGGCCGGATCGGCGCCGGTGTAGTGGAAACCGGCTATGCCATGGGTCTGATGGCAGCCGGTGCAGCTCATCTCGTTGAGTCGCAATTCGAAGCCGGCCACCGACTTGATGGTCGAGAGC
>NZ_RZQG01000750.1:0-2958 GCF_003998635.1 Mesorhizobium sp. M7D.F.Ca.US.004.03.1.1 | reverse complement strand
TCATAGGCCTCGGTCTCGAGGAAGCCGGCGGCAAAGCAGACGGCGCCGCCGGCACCGCGCTCGGCCAGCGCCTTGACAACCTCGATGGTCAAATGCCGGTTGACGCCGACAAAGGCAGCGTCCGGCGCGCCAGGCAGGTCAGCGACCGAACGATAGGCCTTGCGGCCGGCGACCTCGTCCTTGGTCGGATGCACCGGCCAGATCTCGCCGGCAAAGCCCATCTTGATCGATTGCGCGACGACGGCTGCAGCCTGCGCCCCGCCGAAGACGGCAATCGATTTCGGCCGCAGGAGACGCTCAAGTTTATGCATGGCTATTTTCTCGTTGGAGCATGATCTTTTCCGAAAACCGGCGTCCACTTTTCGGGATCATGCTCAGGCCCCGAACGGACGCAGCAGCGCCCTTGAAATAATGTGGCGCTGGATCTCGGACGTGCCTTCCCAGATGCGCTCGACGCGCGCGTCGCGCCAGATGCGCTCCAGCGGCAGGTCGTCCATCAGCCCCATGCCGCCATGGACCTGGATTGCCTCATCGGCGACAAAAGCGAGCATTTCAGTGGCCTTCAGCTTGGCCATGGCCATGTCCTGATCGGTGACGGTGCCCTGATCGTACTTCCAGCCGGCTTCGAACACCATCAGGTCGGCGGCCTTCAGTTCGGTCGTCATGTCGGCAAGCTTGAACGACACGCCCTGGAACTTGCCGATCTGCTGGCCGAACTGCTGGCGCTGCGCGGCATATTCGACGGCATGGCCAAGCGCTCGCTCGGCACGGCCGAGGCAGGTGGCGCCGACCTGCAGCCGGGTGGCGCCGAGCCAGGAATTGGCGACGTCGAAACCCTTGTGGACTTCGCCCAACACTTGGGCGGCGGGAAGCCGGCAATCGTCGAATTCAAGGATGGCGTTGGTGTAGCCGCGATGCGAGACATTGCGGTAGCCGTCGCGGACGGTGAAGCCTTTGGTGCCCTTGTCGACGAAGAAGGCGGTGATCTTCTTGCGTTTTCCACGCGCAGACTCTTCCTCGCCCGAGGCCATGAAAACGATGGCGAAGTCGGCGAGGTCGGCGTGGGAGATAAAATGCTTGGTGCCGTTCAGCACCCAGTCGTCGCCATCCTGCACGGCGGTCGCCTTCATGCCGCGCAGGTCGGAGCCGGCGCCCGGCTCGGTCATCGCCAGGCAGTCCCATTTCTCGCCACGGATGCAGGGGAACAGGTATTTCTCGCGCTGCTCCGGCGTACCGGCGAGCAGGATGTTGGAGGGGCGCGCCACGCAGGTCCAGTGCAGCGCATAGTTGGCGCGGCCGAGTTCCTTCTCGTAGAGCAGCCAGGTCACCGTATCCAGGCCGGCACCGCCGACATCGGCCGGCATGTTGGCGGCATAGAGCCCGGCCTCGATCGCCTTGACCTTGATCTCCTCGATCAGGTCGCGGCGCAGCACGCCGGTGCGCTCGACCTCGCGCTCATGCGGGTAAAGCTCGTTCTCGACGAACGCACGCGTCGTCTCGACGATGAGCCTCTGTTCCTCCGACAGCCCGAAATCCATGGTCTTAGCCTTTCTTCTTGCCGGTCTTTTTCTTCGGCTTTTCGGCTTTCTTCACCGGCTTCAAGGCCTTGGCTTTCTCGGCCGCCTTGGAGGCCGTCGGTTTCTTCGCCGCGAGCTTGGCGAGCTGCTTGGTATAGTCCTTGTGCAGCGCGCCGGCGCCCCAGCCCTTGCCTTTGTTCTGCTTCGACAGCGCATCCATGATGGCGACCAGATTGTCGTCGCGGATCTTTTCCAGCTCGCGGATCGACAGGCCATGCGCCTGATCGTCCGACTGCGTGGCGATTAGGTCGACCAGCTCATCGTTGAACTCCGGCACGTCCATCAGCTTGGTCCATGGCCATTTCAGGCACGGGCCGAACTGCGCCATGAAATGGCGCATGCCGGCCTCGCCGCCGGCGACGCGATAGACCTGGAACATACCCATCTGCGCCCAGCGCAGGCCGAAGCCATAGCGCATGATGTCGTCGAGTTCCTCGACCGTGCAGATGCCGTCTTTGATCAGCCACAGCGCCTCGCGCCACGCCGCTTCGAGCAGCCGGTCACCGACGAAGGCCTCGATCTCCTTGCGGATGACGACCGGCTTCATGCCGATCGAGGCGTACATCTCCTTGGCGACTTCGATCGCCTCGGGAAAGGTCTGCTCGCCGCCGACGATCTCGACCAGCGGCAGGAGATAGACCGGGTTGAACGGATGGCCGACGACCAGCCGCTCCGGATGCTTCTTCATCGCCACCTGCATGTCGGTCGGCTTGATGCCGGAGGTCGAGGAGCCGACAATCGCATTGGCCGGCGCATGGGCGTCGATCTCGGCCAGCACGCGGTGCTTGAGGTCGAGCCGCTCCGGCACGCTCTCCTGGATGAAATCGGCATCGGCGACCGCCTCGGCGATGGTCTTGGCGAAGGTCAGCTTGCCTTCCCTGGGCAAGCCGCCGGGCACCATCTGCTTGTAGGCGCGGCGCGCGCCCTTCATCACTTCGCCGACCTTGCGCGAGGCCTCGGGATCCGGATCGAAGATCGACACGTCGATGCCGTTGAGCAGCAGCCGCGCCACCCAGCCGGCGCCGATGACACCGCCACCGATGGCGGCCGCCTTGTTGATGATGCTCATGCTGTGGCTCCGGTTCTTGTCTTGGCTGTTGCGGGATCGATGAGAGGCACGCGCTCTCCGGCGCGGATCACGGACGCGTCGTAGGCCTTGCGGGCAAAGACTTCGAGCACGAAGGGCCGGAAGAACTCGATCGGCAGCGTGTCGTAGTCGGGGTCGAAGCTCGACTGGTCCCAGCGCTCGCAAAACTGGTCGCAATCGTCGAAATAGGCGTGGCCGGCGAAGCGGTCGCGGGCATGGCGGTTGCCGCCCAGATGGTGAGCATAATAGAGCCGCTGGAAGTCGCCATGCTTTTCCACGACCCAGGTGCATTGC
>NZ_RZQG01000074.1:0-12713 GCF_003998635.1 Mesorhizobium sp. M7D.F.Ca.US.004.03.1.1 | reverse complement strand
GCGCTCAATTCGGCTGGCCGTACGCAACGGGTGGCCAAGTCTTTCAGCCGATGGTTCACCATGTCGTGGCGCACGACACGACGGATTGTCGGCCATGCCCGAGAGACAGGGATGCCGCCTTGGCAAATTCCATTTTCCCTGATTGTCGGTCAGGCATTTTATGCCCTGGCGTTTTGGGGCCAGTTCAGTTTCGCCGCCGGCATTGTTCGTGACGAAATCGAGATCGTGCCTGACTATGTCGGGCACAGCTAGGCGCCTTTCCCGATCCCTGAATCACGCTTCTAAGCTCAATTGGTCTGGGACCGTCGACTCTTCCAGAACATCCGTCGCCTTGTGCGGATGTTCGACGCCGTCAGCGAACACCACATCGGACACCGAATTACCCGTGCGCAGCGCCAGTATCGCCTGGTAGGGTGGCGAATTGTACCAGCCATGCACGTGCTGCCGGTCGGGAAATTCGATGATGATCAGGTGGCCCGGCCAGTCGTTCTCGATCACCTCCACACCGCCGCCATGAACCAGAAAACGACCGCCGAACGGTTCCAACGTGGCATCGATCCTGTGCAGATATTCGACGATCTGCGGACCCATCGTGGCATGGCGCATATGGGCAACGGCGTAGGCGGTCATGACTGTACTCCCTTGTCATCGAAGCCGAGTGCCGGCCTCGCAAGGACAATCTGACCACACGACGAGTGCGAAGCGATTACGTCTGAGGTAATGGAGTGTATGCTATCCTGTCACGGCGGGTCGCTTCCATGGTGATTCGCGAGTCTGCGCGGCAGTGCTGTTGCAATTGGAACGCTAGCAACGGGAATTCGTTATCTCGCGCGGGTTGAGTGCTGGCACTGTGGGTGACACAGGAAGCTGTTTTTTGTAGCGTCTTTTTGTAGCGTCGCGTCGAAGATGATGACCGGAAAGGAAAAGTCCGATCCATTCGACCGTTCTGAAAATCGAAAAGTCCTGGATAGACGCGCAGTCCTGCGCAGGAAACAGCTGACACGACATGGCTGGGATCATCGAAGACGCACCTCTCATCACGGTCATAACGCCGACCCACAATCGGCGCGAGACGGTGTTGCGCGCCGTGGAAAGCGTGCTGTCCCAGGGCATGCCCAGGCTTGAGCACATTGTCGTCGACGATGGCTCGACCGATGGGACCGAGGCGGCGCTGGCGCGCATCCAGGATCCGCGGCTGATCTATGTCGGCGCCAAATGGCGAGGCGCCAACGCCGCCAGGAATGCCGGCATCGAGCGCGCGCGCGCGCCGGTGGTGACCTTCCTCGATTCGGACGACGTCTACCTGCCGCACCGACTTGAAGGGACCCTGGCCTGGTTCGATGACAATCCCGCACTTCAGGTGCTGATCAGCTCTTTCGTCTCCCTGAAGGGCAACCGCGCCACCAACTGCGTCAATCGCGATGCATTCGTGAGCCCGACCATGCTGGAACGCACGCTGGTCGCGCAGACGATCTTCATCGCCGGCTCCGCGATAACCGCCCGCCGCGAAGCCTTGCTGGGCATTGGCGGCTACGATAGTGACATCACCCGGATGCAGGATCGGGAATTGCTGCTGCGGCTTTCCCGTCGCTATGGCGCGCGTTTGTCCGAGGACATCGATTGGACGAAATACAATTCGGAAAACTCGATTTCGGGCCGCCGTGACGGTTATGTCGAAGCCTATGCGAACCTGATGGGCAAACACCCGCACATTGCCCACGCCTACCCGCACATTCCGCCCTACATGATCTCGCGGCAGATCATCGCCGATATCCTCAGAGGCCGGATACCGGAGGCATTCAAGGGCTACATGGCCAATCGCGAGTCGAAAGCGCTCGGCTACTCGCTGCCGGAGCTGATGCACGGCTATGTCCATGGTCGGCGCTGGCGCCGCGATCTCTACAATGAGTTCCGCGACAAATTTGGCGCCCGGCCGGCCTAATTGCATGTCGCCCAAAAGTGTCCAGCGGTTTTGGGATAACGACATGCACCAACAGTCCGGCAAGGCTCACCGGTCGAGTTCGGGAAAATACGGATCGGACAAGAACCGCCTGTCCCGCTCGCCTTGCAGACAATCGATCGGCGCGGCCGCGTCGACGGGGATGATCCTGTCCCGGATGCCGCTCACTTCGAGGATCAACTTGCGCCGGATGGCTGTCGAGAATTCGGCCGCCGCGTAAATCGGCAGCACGAAGGAACCGGGTCCTCCGGTCACGCATTGCGCATAATACTGGTCGAGATGGCTGAAGGTTGGCGACGGGCTGATCAGGATCGGCAGTCCATTGATGACTATGCCTTTGGCGATTGCCGCATCACGCGTCGCGGTGACCGGCGGCCCGATATTGTTTGGACCATCACCGGAGATATCGATGACGCTGCGTTCGCCCTCGAAAGAGGTGCGATCGAAAAGCTCGGTGCCGAAGGCCAATGCACCGGAAATCGATGTGCCGCGGAAGCTCCGGAACGGGCGGGCCGCGACCTTGTCGGCAAAGCTGTTGGCGCTCTCGGCGCTGTCGATGATCTGCCAGCCGATGACCGCGTCATCGCGCACCGTGCCGGCCCATTCGAAATAGGTGAGCGCGATGCGGCCCGTGGCGCCGGCGCGGACGGCCCGGATGAAATCGGGATGCCGCAGCGCCTCGACATAGCCGGCGCGCTGCAGGGCGAACTCCTTCTCGTCCATCGACAGCGAGATGTCGACCGCCAGCACCAGCTCGACGTCCACAGGCAGAGCATCCGTCGGCGAGGCGGCGGGCGCGGCCTGGGCGCAGGCAAGACAGGCAAGCAGGCGCAGAGCATCAAGCATGGCCGTCGCAGGGTTGTTTCTCCCGGAGAGCTTCCCTCGCGATCACGGCAAAATAAAGCTTTGCGCCGGCAATCCGGATATCGGCCTATGTCTTGCGGCGGGCGCCGGCTGGCGGCGGTTCGATAGCACCCGCCCTGATGCGAGCAGGTTTCAGCGCCGGCGCGCCGGAATCCTTGACGATCGTCAACGCGCGCGGAAAGAACTGATTGTTGTGCAGGCCGCGTCCGATGTTGAGGATCGCGGCGTCAGGCAAACGCTTCTCCAGCATCGACAGCACGCGCCGTAGTGATGGCCCGTCGAACGCATCCATGGCTTCGTCGATGATCACCCATTTCGGCTGCCGCAAGGCGAGCCTGGCGAAGGCCAGCGAGCGCTGTTCGTCATCGCCCAGTTCGTGATCCCAGCGTCCAGCGCGATTGAGCGACGACGACAGCCGTTCCAGACCAACCTCGGCGAGCACCGCCGAAATGTCGGCATCGCTCGCGGGCGCAGCTCCGTTCGGGTGATCGAGGACCTCGCGCAACGTACCGGCCGGGAAATAAGGGACGCGCGGCACGAATATGAGGGTTTCTCCCGCCGGCAGGCCGATCCGCCCCCTTCCCCATGGCCACAGGCCGGCAATGGCGCGGAAGAACAGCGTCTTACCGGCGCCCCGGTCGCCGGTGATCATGACGCGCTCGCCGGCACGGATTTCGACATGCTGGTCGGCGAGCTTGGTGCAACCCTCCGGCGAGGCCACTTCGAGCGTCTCGAAAGTCATGCTGCCATTGGCGTTTTCACCGAAGACGATGCGCTTTTCCGTGTCGTGCAGCACATCGGTTTCATCGAGCGCGATGCGGAAGTCGGCGACGCGCATCAGCGTGGCGCGCCAATCGGCAATGCTGCCGATGTTGTTGATGAACCAGCGCAGGGACGAGTGGACCTGGTTGAAGGCACCGACCGCCATCATCAGCCCGCCAAAGCTGATATCCCCTGCGAAATAGACCGGCGAGGCGACCAGGATGGGTGCCACGACGGTGATCCAGCCATAGGTGTCGGTCACCCAGGATAGGTTGATCTGGGCGGTGTAGATGCGTCGCATGGCGCCCAGCACCGTGCCGAGGTCGAGTTCAAGCCGTCGCCTGGCGTCGGCCTCGCCATGATACAACGCAATGGCATCGACATTCTCATTGACGCGCACCATCGAGGAGCGCAGCTCGGCTTCGCGTGTATAGCGGTCGCTGTTCAGGCGGATGAGCGGGCGTCCGACAAGCCAGCTCAGCCAGGAAGCGATGCCGGCATAGAGGATGGCGGCCCAGACCATGTAGCCCGGTATGGCGAGCGACGTTCCGCCGATGTGGAACACGAAGCCCGAGGACAGCTCCCACAGCACGCCGACGAAGGACACGAGCAGTATGCACGACTGCAGCAGGCCGACGCCGAGATCGGTCGACAGGTCGGACAGATGCGCGGCGTCCTGCTGCATGCGCTGGTCGGGATTGACGCCGATGGCGCCGGCATTGGCCAGCCGGAAGGCGCGCGCCGGCCGCATCCACTGGTCGATCAGGTCCAGCGTCAGCGCCTCGCGCAGCTTGAGCCTGATCATCTGGTTGAGCCAGGTCTGGCCGATGTTGAGCACCAGAAGTCCACCGGCTATGGCCGCAAAGACGAGAAGCTGGTGCAGGAAGGCCGCCATGTCGCGGCGCGCAAGCGCATCGTAGAAAGGCTGATTCCAGCGGTTGAGCAGAACCTGGCCGATCGACGTTGCGATGATGACGGCCATGATACCGACCGATGTCCAGAGCAACCACTTGCGAACCGGCGACCCCGCCAGCGCCCGCCTGATCGTCGCCACCTGATCGCTCAGGCTGCTGGCTTCGACCGCCACGGCAACCGGCTGAGCGGCGGCGGCATTGCCCGGTTGATCAGCCATGGCCGAGATCCTTGCGTTCAGTGCTGAAGCCGGTTGGTGAGACTTGAAGGCATCCGTCGTTCAAATGGGCTGCCAAATAGGCTGTCAGTCCGCTTGCGACAGATAGGCAGGGAAATGGCCTCAGGCACTCTTGCCGCGATCACGAAGCCGTCACCCGCGCAACCGATGGCTTGGTGTCCCCGGCCTCATTGCGACGGCCAAGCCGGGTGGCGCCATGCGGCGACAGCACTGGCACGAAGACACGGCGCGAGGCGCGCTGGGCGACCGGCACGCCTTGATAGAGCCGCTTCTGTGCCTCGACCACGATGACCCCGGAAAAGATCGGCCACAGTCGCCGGCCGGCGCGTTCCAGCACATTGTGGAACCGCATCATGAAACGGCGCCGCGATGGCGGAAAGAACAGCGCATCGGACCAGGCGGCGGGCGTGAAATTCGCCTCACGCAGCAATTCGGTGAGCTGGCCACGCGAGAAAGGCCGGCCATTGCCAAACGGCGTGTGCTCGAAGCGCGCCCAGACACCACGCCGGTTGGGCACGACAATGACCACCCGGCCGGCCGGCGACAGCACGCGCCAAATCTCATTCAGCGTCTCACGCGGGTTCTCGACATGTTCGAGCGAATGGACCAGCAGCATGCGGTCGATGCAAGAATCGACCAGCGGCAGTTCCTCATCGAAGACCAGTGCCGTGGCGGTCGGCCCTGTCGCCGGCCACACCACGGCGCCTTGCGTTGCCGGCATGAAGGCGAAGACCCGCTCGGCGTCGGTGCCGAACCGCTCCAGCCAGGGCAAAGTGTAACCCAGACCAACCAGCCGCTCGTTGGGAACGGCTGCCCATATCGACGACAACGCCATGGTGATCGAACGCTCGGCGAACCGGCCGAGCGTTGTCGAATAGAAGGAGCGAAGATCGACGATGTCGGAATGCATGGCAGGGATGTAGCCGTGATATCGGCGGGTTTCAACAAAAGGCCTCGATGAGCCCGACATTCCGGGAATGACATTCAACATCCTGGGATGACATCCGCGTGCCAGCACCCTATGTCTGCGGCGACAATGGAGACATGCGATGCCGGTCGAAATCGAACAGTTCATGTGCCGCAGCGACAATTTCGGCGTGCTGGTGCATGATCCCAAAAGCGGCCAAACCGCGATCATCGACGCGCCCGAGGAGGCACCGATCCTGGCCGCGCTCAAGCGCACCGGCTGGACGCCAACGATGATCCTGACCACGCATCATCATGTCGATCACGTCGAGGCCAATCTGGCGCTGAAGGAGCGCTTCAAATTGCGCATCGTCGGCCCGGAAGCGGAGAAGGCCAAGATCCCCGGCATCGACGAACCCGTCGAAGAGGGTTCCGTCGTTCATCTCGGCGATGAGCGGATCGAGGTGATTGCCACGCCCGGCCACACCGCCGGCCATGTCTCCTACTACTTGCCGGCGTCGAGTGTGGCGTTCACCGCCGACACGCTGTTTGCGCTGGGGTGCGGGCGGCTGTTCGAATGCAAGCCGCCGGTGATGTATGATTCGCTGAAGAAGCTGGCTGCACTTCCGGCTGAAACGGTCATTTATTGCGGCCACGAATACACGCTCTCCAACGCCCGCTTCGCGCTGAGCATCGACCCGACCAATTCGGCATTGAAGGAACGCGCCGCCAAGATCGAGGCGCTGCGCACCGCCGACAAGCCGACACTGCCGACGACGATCGGCGAGGAACTGTCGACCAATCCCTTCCTGCGCTGGCACGATCCGGCGATCCGTAAGCATCTCGGGCTGGAGAAAGCCTCGGACGCCGAGGTTTTTGCCGAAATCCGCAAGCGCAAGGACAACTTCTAGAGCATCGACCATGACCAGCTCCGCCGAAATCATCGCGACGCTCGGTTTGAAACCGCATCCGGAAGGCGGCTGGTACGCCGAGACCTTTCGCGACGGCGCGGGCGGCGCGCGCGGCCATTCGACCGCGATCTACTTCCTGCTGGAACAGCATCAGGTTTCGGCCTGGCACCGGGTCAAGGACGCCGCCGAGGTCTGGCATTTCCACGCCGGCGCCCCGCTGGCGCTGGCGATGTGGGAAGAAGGCAGCGCCGTTGTGGAGCAGGTGCTCGGCATCGATCTCGCAGCCGGCGAGCGGCCGCAGATCGTCGTGCCGGCAGGCTGGTGGCAATCGGCGCGCAGCCTGGGCGAATGGACGCTGGTCGGCTGCACCGTCGCACCGGGCTTCGAGTTTGCCGCCTTCGAACTGGCAGCACCCGGCTGGCAGCCGAAACAACCCTAACTCAATAAGAAGCCTGATTTAGCAGGAAGCCTAGCGTGATCGCGAGTTGGGCGACGTAGTAGAGCACCCAGACCGCAAAACGCATCCAGGCACGATGCGGCGAGATGGCAGCCACCAGGAATTTCTCCGTGGCGAGCAACCCGTCCGATGCCATGAACAACAGCGCGCCACCGATAATCCAGATGCTGCCTGTCGTCAGCGCCGAAACGCCCATTGCCAGGATCGCAGCGACATAGACGGTGATCGGGATACGCAGGCCGGGACCAACGCGACGCCACAGCGCCGCCAGCATGGCGATCGCGAACACCGCCATGGCGAGCGCGATCGCTCCGCGCCAGGATTCGGCGCCAAGTAATCTCAACCCGCCGCCGCTGCGCAGGAACAGCGGGACATAGACGATGTGGGCGATGAGAAAACTGGCCAGCCCACCGAGAAAGGCCTTTTCGCCGTCCCGCGACAGGAAGGCGTCGCCAACGGCGCTAAGCGCAAGGGCGGCGACCAGCAGCAGCGGGCCGCCTTGCAGCGCCGCCAGCACGGCAAGCATCGCCACTGCGAGCGTCTTTGCCGCCGAGCGGGCGAGCGTTGGCGGCATGCCAAGTGTGAAGGCGTAGATGACCGCCGCCGCCAGCGAAAAGATCAGTGTCGCATTGGCGTTGGCGTCGATGCCGCCCGCAAACGGCATCGTCATGCCCGGGCTCCGCCTTCGGATGCCCCGGCTCCGCTTTCGGATGCCCCGGCTCCGCTTTCGGTCGCGACCGGCTTGCGCAGGAACAGCGACTTTGCCGCCAGCGCCGCGCCACCGGTGATGAGCACGCAGGCGGCGAAAATGCGCAGCGACGGCTCGGCGACGCCGGCCGCGATCAGCACCAGCGTCGACAACAGCGGTGCCGCGTAGCTTGCAGCACCCAGCACCTGGATGTTGCCGCGCTTGACGCCGATGTCCCAAGCGTAGAAGGCAGCACCCACTGGCATCAGGCCAAGGCCGAGCACGGCCAGCCACTGGCCGGCGCCGTCAGGCAGCACGGTTTGTTCCAGCGCCAGGTGGCAGGCGAGCGACAGCACCGCGGTTGCCGCGCAGAACCAGGTGACGATGCTGGTCGGCACCGACGGAAAGCGCCGCGACAACAGCGAATAGGACGACCACAGCACGGCGCAAACGGCGGCCATGGTATAGCCGAAGGCGTAGCGGGCGTCGAAGGCGAGGCCACCACCCTTGGTGACGATCAGCACGGTGCCGGCAAGGCCGAGCAGCGCACCGACGACATGGTTCCAGGCCAGGCGCTCGCCCGGCATCAGCGCTGAGCCGAGCACGATCAGCAGCGGCCACAGATAGGCGATCAGGCTCGCCTCCACCGCCGGCGCATTGCGCAGCGCGGTGAAGTAGAAAAAGTGGTAGCCGAACAGCCCAGCAATGCCGATCAGCCAGACCTGCGGCGGTATCTTCTGGCTCTTGTCAGGCGCCGGCATGAATAGTCGCGCGACGAGCCCGACGCCGGTGCCGATCGAGAAGGTGATTGCCGACAGCAGGAACGGCGGCACTTGGCCCGAGGCATCCGTGAGCAGCGCCAGCAGCGCCCACATGGCGACCGCCGAAAAGCCGATCAGTGTTGCGCGCCCCATTCTGTCTCCAGTGGCGCGCCCCACCCTGTCTCCAGTAGCGCGCCTGGCCTATCGTACCGCTTCGAAACGCCCGGCGCTGATGGTCAAGGTGCCGATCTGCGTGCCCACCGTGGCGTGGATCGGCGCATATACGCCGGTTTGGCCGAGCGGTGCAAATGTCACCATCATGCGGCTTTTGTTCTTCAGATAGTTGAGCGCCTTGCGACCCTTGCGATAACCCGCCACCGGCTCGAAACCCATCCGGCAGGTGATGGTGTCGCCCTTGTAGCCGGGCACCGAGATCGTGCCTTTCGAAGCGTAGGTCAGCGCCAGGTTGGCGCGCATCTCGCCGTCATAGAACTTCACCGTGCGGCCGCAGACCTGGTCGAGACTGTCGGCATGGACAACGGTGGCGGCCATCGGATCGAGCACCGATGCCAGGTCGCCGGCACTGACCGGCACCCAGCTCTTTGGATCGCGCTTGCCCGGCGCCGGGATGACCTGCGTCGAGGTGACCGTGCCATTGGCAAAACGGATGTCGACCACGGACGCCTTCTTGCCGGAGGTGTAATCGGCACGGAACACCTGCGGCACCATCTTCTTGCCCGCAATCGTGCCTTTGGAGGAGATCGTGCCACGCGTGTCGTCGAACAACTTGGCGAGACCGGCCGCGCTGACGCTGCCTTCGATCGCGTAGGCGCCGTTCTCATAGCGGCTGGAAAACGTTGATTTCGCTATCGAAAGACCAAGGAACGACACCGTGTACTCGCCCTTGAACGACTGCGGCGAGGCAGCAGACGCGGCCGACGGCAAGGCAATGGCAAGCATGGTGGCAAGGGCATGTGACGAACGAAGCATGGCGGGATCGGGTCCTTGATTTTCGGCCGGAGGCGGGCAACTCCGGTCTGGCATGTCCCTATCAGACCGCTTATAGGATGAATTCCGGCCTTAATATGAAAATGCCGGGCGCGTCCGTGGGGAAGCCGGAGCTTGACGCCCCGGCGAAATGCAACTATGGAACGCCAACTTTTTCCATAAGGCCGCCTGACCAGAACCGCGCGCCACCCGGCGTGGGCACAAAGGTTTGGCAGACCCCGAGAACTGAAGGTTAGAACAATGTCCCGCACCTGCGAACTCACTGCCAAGGCAGTCATGTCCGGCAACAATGTGAGCCACGCCAACAACAAGACCAAGCGTCGCTTCCTGCCGAATCTCGTCAATGTGACGCTGATTTCGGAAGCGCTGAACCAGAATGTGCGCCTGCGCATCTCGGCCAACGCGCTGCGTTCGGTCGAACATCGCGGCGGCCTCGACGCCTTCCTGGCCAAGGCCGACGTCAAGGAATTGTCGCAGCGCGCGCGTCTGCTGAAGAAGCAGATTGCCAAGAAGATCGCCGAGCAGCCTGCTGCCTGACATCGTTTAAAGGCGGGGGACGACCGCCCTGGCCAACCTCTTGTTGGCCTTTGGCATCGGATCGAATCCGCAAGGTTTCGGCAACCCGATGCTCAAATACGAAGCGAGCGTGATCCGATTTCGGCATGGCGCTCCGCTGGTTCCATTACCCAGGATAAAAAAATGACTTCCTTCTCGCGATATTTGCCATTCGTGGCCGCCATGGCACTTGTCGTCGTGGCGTCGAACATTCTTGTGCAGTTCCCGATGCAGGGCCAGGTCGGCGGCCTGTCGCTGGCCGACCTTTTGACCTGGGGCGCCTTCACCTACCCCTTCTCCTTTCTGGTCACCGACCTCGCCAACCGCCGCTACGGGCCTACTGTGGCGCGCAGGATCGTCTTTGTCGGCTTCATGACGGCGGTGGTCTGCTCGATCCTTGTCCCGCCCTTCCTGTTCCGCCACGGCCTGATCGAATTCGAGACCGCCGCCGACCGGCTGGTGCGGATCGCGGCGGCCTCCGGCGCGGCATTTCTTTCCGCGCAATTGCTGGATGTGACCGTCTTCAACCGGCTGCGCCGGCAGAGCTGGTGGCGGGCGCCGATCATCGGCACGCTGGTCGGATCGGTGTTCGACACCGCCGTGTTCTTCACCGTCGCTTTCTCGGCCGCCTTTGCCTTCGCTGGTCCGAACGACAGCTTTGCGCTCGAAACCGCACCGTTGATGGGCGTCTTCCATGTCGACGCGATGCGCTGGGTTTCGTGGGCGCTTGGTGATCTGTCGGTGAAACTGATCATCGCCGTCGTCGCACTCATCCCCTACCGGCTGCTCGCCGCCCGCTGGAGCCAGCCGGCAATTGCGGCTTAAAATATGATCCCCTGGGTCCAGCTCGATTCGGCAAGGACCCCGGATGGCGCGCAGGAACTTCGCCTCAAGCGGCGCGGGTCAGAATTCTCGATCATGCTCGGCACCAACGAGCTCATGAACAGCCGCCTCAGCGGCTCCGAGGAAGCGCTGGCAAAACTGTCATGCGGGCGGATTGCCAGTCATCGGCAGCCAAGAATCCTGATCGGTGGGCTTGGCATGGGTTTTACCTTGCGCGCCGCACTCACAGAACTGGGCAATGATGCCGGAATCGTTGTCGCCGAACTGGTGCCTGCCGTCGTCGCCTGGGCACGCGGCCCAATGGCCGAAATCTTTGGCGGCTGTCTCAACGATCCGCGCGTCACCATCCAGGAGGCCGATGTCGGCCAGCTGATACGCTCGCAGCCCGCGGCCTGGGACGCCATCCTGCTCGATGTCGACAACGGTCCCGAAGGCATCGTCCACAAATCCAACGATGCGCTTTACAGCCTGCAGGGCCTTAGCGCCGCACGCGCCGCGCTAAAGCCGGGTGGTGTGCTGGCGGTGTGGTCGCAGGGCCCCGACAGCGGCTTCTCGCGGCGGCTGAAGCAGGCAGACTTCACGGTCGAAGAGGTCAACACGCGTGCCAACGGCAGACGCGGCGCGCGCCATGTCATCTGGATAGCCACCAGGACGTAAGCCGGCAGTGGCGGGGCTCAATCCTGGTGCAGGATGAATTCCAGATAGAGGTTGCGCTGCAGGATCGAATGGTTGTCGTCGGAGATCAGCGACACCATCAGCGCGCCGTCGTCACGGGTCCAGACGTCGAGCCCTTCCATATTGTCGATCTGGTAGCCCATGTCGGCTTCCAGCAGCACAGGCCCATCGGCGACGGCGCCCTTTTCGACACTCTCGCCATAGATGCGCCGCAGCCGCATCTTGACGCCGCGGGCCATCGAGAAGCTGCGCTCCAGAAGCAGCAGGTCGCCATCCGGCAGGAAGGCGCCGTCGGTGATGTCGAAATCGCCATTGCGCTTGACGGTGAAGACGCCCTTGTGCGGCCCTTCGATGATGGCGGCATAGATGTTGCCGGCCTTGTCGAGGCTCTTCTCGGAGACCACCACCAGCCCGCCCTCGTGCTGGCCGTTGGCATTGGCGTGGGTGACGGTCTCGAAGCCGCGATTCTGGCGCAGCTCCCGGGCCGGAACCAGGAAATCAAGCTGCTTGAACGGCGCCTTCATGTCGGCCGGGTCGATCTTGAACTGGGCGACGCGGTGGTTGCGCTCGAAGCCGACGGTGGCAATCCCGTCCTTGACCGCGAGGCCTTCCGCATCGACCTCCCATTTCTTGTCGATCGGCCGGCCGGTCTCGTCGACCATCTGCTGCATGCGGAAATTCTGGATGCCGGACGGCCGCTTGTCGGCGTCGCGGACCACCGTGCCAAAGAACCAGAAGCCGGTATCGGCAACGCCGATGAAGTCACCACCGACCTTCAGGAAGCGGAAGGCCGACAGCGCTCCGAAATCGCGAATCGGCGAAGTCATCTCCAGCCCGCCGACGAATTCGAGCGGGCCGAACTGCTTGTCGGCATGGCCAATGTGGAATTCGGTGATCGGGCGAGCCGACACCTCGGCCGGTTCGACCAAGCTTGAGCCAGCCGAACTGGCCGCCGCCGAACCCACGCCGGCAAATAGGGCGATGGCGGCGAAAAGCGTCTGCCGAAAACCGCCGCGCGAAGAGATCATCCGGCGCGCCGCATGCCGCCGCGCCGCGTATCCTTCGCGCTTTCCTCGGCAAACAGCGAAGCCAGCTGCTCGGTCATGGCGCCGGCCAGTTCCTCGGCATCGACGATGGTGACGGCACGGCGGTAATAGCGCGTGACGTCATGGC
>NZ_RZQG01000749.1:0-2958 GCF_003998635.1 Mesorhizobium sp. M7D.F.Ca.US.004.03.1.1 | reverse complement strand
ATGCAGGGCGGCAAACCTGTCGCCACCGAAGAGCCGGTCGACGACGATCCCGGCCCCGTCGACGAGGATGACGATCTGGAGCCGGTTGTTGCGCCGACCGAAGGCGAAATCGACGCCATGGATGATGAGGCGCTGAAGGTTTACATCGCCCGCGAAACCGGCAGCCGTCCACGCGGTAATCCGAACCATGACACTTTGGTCGCGGCGGCCAAGGAATTGGCTGCGGTCTAAGCCATGACGATCCTCAGCGTCATCAAGGATGTCAGCACGGTCATTGGTTTGACCGTGCCGACCGCCGTGTTTTCATCGACCGATCGCGAGCACGTCGAATTGCAGTCGCTTGCGAACGAGATGGCGCATAGGATCGCTTTCGATACCCGCGACTGGACCAAGCTGAAGACGCTCGCCACGCTTACCGGCGATGGCGTCTCGCAGGGCTTCGACCTTCCCGACGACTACCAGCGGATGTTGAAGAAGGCACGCATCTGGCCGTCCGCCAGCCCTTATGCGCCCTACAGCCATTATGCCGATAGCGACCAGTGGCTTGGTTTGGCGGTGCAGAATTTCGCCAATCTGGTCGGTGCCTGGACGATGATCGGCGAGCAGATCCTGATCAAGCCGCCGGTCGCCAACCTGACCACGGCGCAGTTTTACTACATCACCAACCTGATCATCAAAGACAACGCCGGAGCGCCGAAGGCGGCTTTCACTGCCGATGACGATGTCTACCGGCTCGACGAGCGCGTCCTGAAGCTCGGCATGATCTGGCAGTGGAAGGCCAACAAGGGGCAGGCCTATTCCGAGGACATGGCGACATACGAGGATGCGCTGTCGGTGTCTGCCGGCGCCGACAAGGGGTCGAATATCATCGTCATTGGGCAAGGCCGCCAGCCTGTTGACGCCGATTTCGCCTTTCCAGGGGTAATCACGCCGTGAGGGCCGGTTTCCGCCGTGTACCCGTTGCCGCGCCATCGCAGCAGCGGCACAGCACGATCACGTTCCCGGCGCCGATCCGGGGCAAGATTTCGAACGAAAACCTCGCCGCGTCGAAGCCGCAGGGCGCCCGCGTCCTCGAAAACTGGTTCCCGACCACAACCGGTATCCGGCTGCGCGGTGGCTTGAAGAAAAAGGCGACAATCGGCGCCACCGCCGTCATCAGCATGATGTCCTATGACGCCTCGGCCGGGCGCTTCATGTTCGCGTCCGATGGCGCCAAGATTTTCGATGTCACCAACCCGGCCGATCCGAATGTGGCACCGGCTCCAGTCGTTTCCGGCCTGACCAGCGGCTATTTCAGCTATGTGCAGTTCGAGACGGCTGGCGGTGATTATCTCTCAGCCGTCAACGGCACCGACAGCATGCGGCAGTTCGATGGTGTGACATGGACCACGGTTGCCGCGCTTGGCCCGATCAACACCAACAAACTCTCCCATGTCTGGACCTATCGAAACCGCGAGTTCTTCGTCCAGAAAAACAGCCTGACGGCATGGTTTCTACCCGTCGATACGATTGCCGGGGCCGCGCTCGACATCTCCCTTGCTGGCGTCTTCCAGAAGGGTGGCTCGCTGCTTTTCGGTGGCACATGGTCGCTTGATGCCGGTGACGGCGTCGATGACAAATGCGTCTTCGTTTCCGACAAGGGCGAGGTTGCTGTCTATGAGGGCGCAAACCCTGCCGATCCTACCGACTGGTCGCTGGTTGGTCGCTATGACATGTCGCCGCCACGTGGCAAGAGGGCCGTCATGCAGGCTGGCGGCGAGCTGCTCATTGCAATGGATGACGGCATCGTCCCGATCTCGCAGGCCATCCAGAAGGATCGCGCCGCGCTTTCGCTGATCAGCGTTTCCCGCAACATCGAACCGGACTGGCGTTTCCAGGCAGCGTTCCGCGCCAACCTGCCATGGGAAATCCTCAAATGGCCGCTGTTCAGCATGGCGATTGTGTCGCTGCCGGCCGATGTCGGGCAGGATAAACGATGCTTTGTCGTCAACCTGCAAACCGGAGCCTGGGCTGACTACACCGGTTGGGATACGCGCTGCCTCGTCCTGCATGATGATTGGGCCTATTTCGGCACCTCTGACGGCAAGATCATGCAGTGCGAGGTTAGCGGTTCCGATGATGGGACGCCGTATACCTGCACCTATGTCGGGTTGTTCGATCATATGAAGGCGGCGGCCCGGAGCAAGATTGTCCATATGGCGCGGACGGTGTTTCTCGCCTCCCGCAAGTTCATTGCCAAGTTGTCGGTTTCGAAGGACTACCAGGTCTCGCTGCCTTCAGCGCCATCATCGGTTGCCGACGATACTCTCTTCGACGAGTGGGACTCCGGCCTCTGGGATGTTGCTAAATGGGACGCCAGTGCGACAAAGACCGTTTCGACGAAATGGGTTTCAGTCGGTCTCACCGGCTTCGTTGTTGCACCTCAGGTTCAAGTGACATGCGGCGTGACACCGACGCCAGATGCTGAGTTGGTGGCGATCGACATGACCTATGAGGTTGGGGCAGTCGTTGTTTAGGCTGCTCTTCGACCACAACGAGGCCGTGGCTCAGTTCGTCGCGGATCTGACACCAGGCTGCGAAGCCGGTTTCGGCAACTGTAAGGCAATTGGTGTCATCGAGGATGGCGGCGACCTCGTCGCCGGAATGGTGTTTCACGACTGGCAACCCGGCCCCGGACTGATCCAGATTTCGAGCGCTTCGAAGACGCCGCGGTGGCTCACCGCAGATGTCCGCCACATCATGTTTTCATACCCGTTCGACCAGATCGGTTGCCAGATGGTGGTCCTGCAGGTCTCGGCAAAAAACGAGCGCATGGTCCGGATCGCGAAGGCCTTCGGCTTCACGCCATACCTGATCAAGCGCATGCGCGGCCGTGACGAAGACGGCTACGTTTTCACGCTCACCGACGACGACTGGCGCAATAGCAAGTTTACGAGGAAGATCCATGGGCAAGCCTAA
>NZ_RZQG01000748.1:0-2966 GCF_003998635.1 Mesorhizobium sp. M7D.F.Ca.US.004.03.1.1 | reverse complement strand
AGACAGGTCTCGGGCTCCAGCTCGCGCAGGTGGATCGCCGGCTGGTCGAACAGCGGCAGTCTTTCGGCGGCACTCTTGCCGTCGAGCGCGCGCACCGCCCACAGCGCCTCGCGGCGGTCGAGGCCGAGCGAACGGAAGGCATCGGCCTGCGCCAACCTCTCGATCTCGTCGACATCGAGGCCGGAGCGCAGCCAGACATCTCTCACGGTTGAGTAGCCTGAGCCGCGCCGCTCGACGAAAGCCTCCATGCGTTCCTTCGACAGGCCCTTGATCTGGCGGAAGCCGAGCCGAACCGCATGATTTGTCTGGATGACACCGCGCATTTCGGCGTGGCGAGGGAGGATGCGGGCCGGATCGAAAGGGAATTCCTCCAGCGTGCAATCCCAGACCGAGAAATTGACGTCGACGTCGCGGATGTCGACACCATGGTCGCGTGCGTCGCGCACGAGCTGGGCCGGCTGGTAAAACCCCATCGGCTGCGAGTTCAGGATCGCGGCGCAGAACACGTCGGGATAGAAGGTCTTGAACCAGCAGGAGGTATAGACGAGCAGGGCGAAGGAAGCAGCATGGCTTTCGGGAAAGCCATATTCGCCAAAACCCTCGATCTGCTTGAAGCAGCGCTCGGCGAAGTCCTTCGTGTAGCCCTTGCCGACCATGCCATTGATCATACGGTCTCGGTAATTGCCGATGGTGCCGGTGCGCTTGAAGGTGGCCATGGCGCGGCGCAGTTCATCGGCCTCGCCCGGCTTGAAGCCGCCAGCGACGATGGCGATCTTCATCGCTTGTTCCTGGAACAGCGGAACGCCAAGCGTCTTGCTGAGGATCGCCTCCAGCTCCGGTTTTTGATATTCGGGTTTTTCCTTGCCCTGCCGACGGCGCAGATAGGGATGGACCATATCGCCCTGGATCGGGCCTGGCCGAACGATCGCCACCTCGATGACAAGGTCATAAAAATCGCGCGGCTGGAGCCGCGGCAGCATCGACATTTGCGCGCGAGACTCGATCTGGAAGACGCCGAGCGTGTCGGCGCGGCAGATCATATCATAGACATTTTGGTCCTCTGCCGGCAGGGTTGCCAGCACATAGGGTTGCCCGTATGGGTCCCGCGCCTTGGGATAGTGGTCCGTGAGCAAGGTGAAGGCGCGCTGGAGGCAGGTCAGCATGCCGAGCGCCAGCACGTCGACTTTCAGGATCTTCACAGCGTCGAGATCGTCCTTGTCCCACTCGACCATCTTGCGCTGGTCCATCGCCGTCTTGACGATGGGGACGATCTCGTCGAGCCGATCCCTGGTGATCACGAAGCCGCCGACATGCTGGGACAGATGGCGGGGAAACCCCATGATCTCGTTGGCGCGTTCCATCACATGCCGCGACACCGGATCGGTGCGATCGAGGCCGCCGGCGCGAGCTTCCTTCTCGCCAAGCTCCGAGGTCGACCAGCCCCAGATCGAGCCGGAAAGGGACGCCCTGATATCGTCGGACAGACCCATCGCCTTGGAGACCTCGCGCAGCGCCGAGCGGCCGCGATAGCTGATCACGGCGGCGGCGAGTGCCGTGCGCTTGGAGCTGTATTTCGTATAGATGTACTGCATCACCTCTTCGCGTCGCTCATGCTCGAAGTCGACGTCTATATCCGGCGGCTCGTTTCTCTCCTCGGAAATGAAGCGCTCGAAGAGCGTATCGATCTTGTCTGGCCCCACTTCGGTGATGCCGATGCAGAAGCAGATGACCGAATTGGCGGCTGACCCACGTCCCTGGCAGAGAATGCCCTGGCCACGGGCGAATTTGATGATGTCGTAGACGGTCAGGAAATAGCGGGCGTAGTTGAGGCGCTCGATGAGAGTGAGCTCTTCCTGGATGCGCTTGATCACGGAAGCCGGCACTCCCGCCGGGTAGCGGTTCGCCGCCCCCTCCCGAGCCAGTCTCGCCAGCTCAGCCTGTGGACCAAGACCCGATTCCGTCGGCTCGTCCGGATAATTGTACTGGAGGTCGCTGAGCGAAAAGGTCAGCTCTTGCGCAAACCGCAAGGTCTCGGCCAGCGCCTGTGGATGCCGGCGGAACAGGCGGGCCATTTCCATCGGCGGCTTCAGATGGCGTTCGGCATTGGCGGTCAGTTCCAGCCCGACCTCGGCGACGGGGGTGTTGAGGCGGATCGCGGTCAGCACGTCCTGCAGCGGGCGCCGTTCGGCCGTGTGGTAGAGAACGTCGTTGGTCGCCATCAACGGAATGCCATCGCTCTCGGCCATCGCCGCAGCCTGCTCGATCCGGAAACGGTCATTTCCGGCATAGTCGGGCGAAACACCAAGCCGCAGGCTTTTGCCGAAGCGGTCCTTGAGCTCACCAAGCAGGGCAAGACTATCTTCCGCGCCCGCCGACAGATCGGGCAGGACCGCCAGCGACATCAGGTCACCCCATTCGAGCAGGTCGCTGCGCTGGAGAAGGGTGGCGCCCTTTTCGTTTTCGTCGCGCAGATTGGCCTGGGTGAGCATGCGGCAGAGATGCCCCCAGCCCTTGCGGTCCTGGGGGTAGGCGAGAATGTCCGGCGTGCCGTCGCCAAAAACCAGCCGGCAGCCGGGATGATAGGAGAGCTTTTCGACCTTGGCCTGCTGCCAGGCGCGCACCACGCCGGCCACCGTGTTGCGGTCGGCAAGCCCGATCGCGGAGAAACCCAGGAGCTTGGCCGCGACCACCAGCTCCTCCGGCTTGGAGGCGCCACGTAGAAAGGAGAAATTCGACTGGATGCCGAACTCGGCATAGGGAATGACGGTCAGCGCGTTCATGCGAAGACCCCATGCAGGAACCAGCGCGGCGGCACCTGCGAGGCGCCACCGTAGAGGCCTTGCCGGTAGAGCCAGTAGCGGCGGCCGTCGGCATCCTCGATGCGGAAATAGTCGCGCGTCGATGCCGCCTCGTCGCTTGGCGCTTCCCGCCACCATTCGGCGGCGATGCGTTCCGGCCCTTCGGCC
>NZ_RZQG01000747.1:0-2977 GCF_003998635.1 Mesorhizobium sp. M7D.F.Ca.US.004.03.1.1 | reverse complement strand
CGTCCGGCGGGGCGGGGGGCTCACCGCCAATGGCCGGCTCGGCCAGCCGGCGATGGATCGCGCTGTCGAGGCGCTGAAAATCTGCGGCGACAAGCTGCGCAACCGCAAGATCCGAAAAGCCCGGCTGATCGCCACCGAAGCCTGCCGCACGGCCGACAACGGCGTCGAGTTCCTCGACCGCGTCGAACGCGAGGCCGGCCTGAAGCTCGAGATCATCGATCGCCAGACCGAAGCGCGGCTGGCGGTTTCCGGCTGCGGTTCGCTGGTCGAGCGCGACACGCAAGGTGTCGTGCTGTTCGACATCGGCGGCGGCTCATCCGAGATTGCGTTGATCGACCTCGCCGGCCGCCGCTCGCCAAGGCTCGCCAACCACATCGTGTCGTGGACCTCGCTGCCGGTCGGCGTCGTCTCGCTGGCCGAGCGCTTTGGTGGCCGCACGGTGACGCGCGAGATCTTCGCCGCCATGGTCGACGACGTCGCCGGCCGGCTGGCCAGCTTCGACGGCCGCGACCGGCTGAGCCATCTCAAGGCCAGCCCGAATTTCCATCTGCTCGGCACGTCCGGAACGGTCACGACGCTCGCCGGTGTTCACCTCGACCTCGAGCGCTACGACCGTCGCCGTGTCGACGGGCTGTGGATGGACCGCGACAGCGTCGACCGCATGGTCGAAAAGCTGGTCGGCTGGGATTTCCAGCAGCGCTGCGCCAACCCTTGCATAGGTGCCGATCGCGCCGATCTGGTGCTGGCCGGCTGTGCTATCCTCGAAGCGATCCGCGCGGTGTGGCCGTCGGAGCGACTGCGCGTCGCCGATCGTGGCCTGCGCGAAGGCATATTGAGCGAACTGATGGCCGATGACGGCGTCTGGCGCAATGATGGACGTGGCAGAGCATGATCCCGAACCTCAGGACCGCGTTAGCGAAAAGTGGCGACCGGTTCTCGGAAAAGGTCATGCTCAGACAAGAAGGCATGAACCGGTTTTCGCTGGAAATGATGCTCGGACAAGAAATCAGGCAATGACCAAGAAACCGGAAAAACCAGGATCAGCCAGCATTCGCGTGCTGAAGACGCGGATCAAGAAGAAGAGCGGCCTGAAGGAATCGTCGCGCCGCTGGCTGCAGCGCCACATCAACGATCCCTATGTCCAGCGCTCCAAGGCTGACGGCTATCGCTCGCGCGCGGCTTACAAGCTGATCGAGATCGACGACAAACATCATCTTTTGAAGCCCGGTATGAAGGTGATCGACCTCGGTGCGGCTCCCGGCGGCTGGTGCCAGGTCGCCGCCGCGCGCACGAAATCGACGGCCGACAAGCCGCATGTCATCGGCATCGATTATCTGGAAATGGACGCTGTGCCCGGCGCGCCGGTGCTGTTGATGGATTTCCTCGATCCGCTGGCGCCGCAAAAGCTGGCCGAGGCGCTGGGAGGCGATCCGGATATCGTGCTGTCCGACATGGCCGCACCGACCACTGGCCACAAGCGGACCGACCATATCCGCACCATGCATCTGTGCGAGGTGGCGGCCGACTTCGCGCTGTCGGTGCTGAAGCCGGGCGGGCATTTCCTTGCCAAGACCTTCCAGGGCGGCGCCGAAAACGAGCTGCTCTCCATGCTCAAGCGCAACTTCCGCTCGGTCCATCACGTCAAACCGCCGGCCTCACGCGACGAATCGGTGGAACTCTACCTGCTGGCGAAAGACTTTAAGGGGCGGGAGCCGTCGTCAGCCGGATCGGAACGTCCGGAGGGCGAGCCCGAAACGTAAGCCGCATCAATTGCCGGGCCGGCTTACCGCTTCCAACGTCTTGGGCGTGGTCAATCGACCATGTCCGGAGACAGCGTTGCCGGCATCGGGCGCCAGCCGCATGAACGACAGGGACGCGGCGGCGGAAATCACCGCGACGACGAAGAACGCGGTGTGGAAATCCGCCAGCGTCAGTGACCTGTCGTTCAGGCTTGTGGACACTTCCAGGATGCCGCCGGCCACCGCCACGCCAAGCGCGATCGACAGCTGCTGGAAGACGGCGGCAATCGGCGTGGCTTTGCTGGTGTCTTCAGCTGAAACCTCGGCGTAGGCGAGCGCATTGACGCCGGTGAAGAACATCGAGCGGATGAAGCCGCCGACGAGCAGCATGGCCAGCATCAAGAGATAGGGTGTGTCGGGCGTGAACAGTCCGTTGATGGCGATCGAGGCCGCGGCGACCAGCGAACCGACAACCAGCACGCGGCGGAAGCCAGCGACGCGGAAGATCAGTGCGGTGACGAATTTCATGCCGATGGCGCCGATCGCCGAGACGAAAGTGATCATGCCGGACTGGAACGGCGTCAGCCCGAAGCCGATCTGGAACATCAGCGGCAGCAGGAACGGCACCGCGCCAATGCCGATGCGGAACAGCCCGCCGCCAAGCACCGAGGAGCGGAACACCTGGTTGCGGAACAGTTCGAGCGCCAGCAGCGGGTTTTTGGCGTGGCGCGCATGCAGCAGATAGAGCGCGCCCGACACGAGGCCAACCGCTACGGTGATGACACCGACGATTGGCGGCAGATAGGGCAAGCTCACCACTGACAGGCCGAACACCACGCCGGATGCCGCCAGCCCGCTCAGCACGAAGCCGATGAAATCAAGTGGTGGGGTCTGCACGGGTTCGGTCTTCGGCAGGAAACGCGTCGCCAGCCAGATGCCGACCAAGCCGATCGGCACATTGATCAGGAAAATCCAGTGCCAGGTGAAATAGGTGGTGATGAAGCCGCCGACGGGCGGCCCGACCAGCGGCCCCACAAGCGCCGGAACGGTCAGCCAGGACATTGCCGCGACGAGTTCGCTTTTCGGTGTTGCGCGCACCAGCACCAGCCGTCCGACCGGCGTCATCATGGCGCCGCCAATGCCTTGCAGGAAGCGCGAGACCACGAAAGCCGGCAGCGAACCGGAGAGCGCGCAGGCGATCGAGCCGACGATGAAGACCGCGATCGCGGCACGAAAGA
>NZ_RZQG01000746.1:0-2980 GCF_003998635.1 Mesorhizobium sp. M7D.F.Ca.US.004.03.1.1 | reverse complement strand
CGGTAGACTGACCAAAATCCGTGAATGCGTTGACACGCAAGCGCTGGCCCGGGCCTCGCAGTTGGACGCGCCCGGGCCGGCTTAGAGCTGGCAGACTGCGGCCGACGGTTCGGGTGAATCAGCCGAAAACCGCCTCATTGTTCGCCGCGCACTCGTCCCCAACCGTAAAGGAGATTCCGATGTACGACCAATCCAAGCTATCCGAGTTGACCCGGTTCGCACGTATAGATGCGGGCTCCACCGTCATTGACGTGTACCCAGGCGACGGAGACTGGACGCGCCTGTTCTCCGACGTCGTGGGACCCAAAGGGCGGGTCTTCAGCTTCGTGCCGGCCGAAGTCGCCCACTTCAAGAACGATCCGGTCGGCCGCATCCAGACGCTCTCGAAGGAGCCGGGCCGAGGGAACGTCGAGGCCGTCTCAGCGGACCTCGTGGCGATGCCAGAGGTCACGCAACCAGCGGATGTGCTGTGGCTGCACCTGTTCTACCACGATCTCCACACCGCGCTGATCCAGGCGAGGGGCGCGACGGCGGCCGACTTCAATCGAGCCGTCTACGATCGGCTGAAGCCTGGTGGATCCTACGTCATCGTAGACCACGCCGCCGGCGTCGGGGCGGGCACGAGCGACGCCCAGTCGCTGCATCGGATTGAGCCTGCATCTGTTCGCGAGGAGGTCGAGGCGGCCGGCTTCGTACTGGACGCGGAAAGCACCATCCTCGCGAACAATGATGATGCGCACTCGATCAAGGTGTTCGATCCCTCGATCAAGGGCGAGACCGATCGCTTCGCCTACCGATTTTTGAAGATCTAACACTGAGCTATTCGCCAACGATGAGGTCGGCACTCTTACGGGACGCGGCTTTGACAAGTGCGACGACCGATTGTGGGTTGGTTTCGGAACGACAGCTTACCGCAGAAGCTGGTTGAAACCGGATCGTCCGCTGTCGGCCCATCCCGGTCATTCGACAACCGGTGGCGAATGACTGTTTCTGATTTAATGTAGTTGCTGCTCGTGCCAGCCTCGGGCTTCCGCTGCCCACCCGTCTCAGCCATTGGCGTCGGTTGATTGAGTTTTGACCCAAACCCACTTCGACTGACCTTACTCCTTTGCCGCCGCCTTGATATCCAGCAGCCCGTAGCCAAAATCATTGTCGCGTCCCTTGGGGCCGAGATCCCTGGCCGTTGCCGCCAGCGCCTTTTCGATGTCGTCGGCCGAGCGATCGGGCGCGGCATGGATGAGATTGGCGATGGCGCCGCTCACGATCGCAGCCGCAAACGAGGTGCCGGTGACCACGTCCGAGCCGGCGCCGCTCGGTGCCACCATCTCGACGCCGGGCGCCGAGATGAAGACATAGGCGCCGCGATTGGCCTGCGGCATCAGCCCGTCCCTGGCATCGGTGGCAGTCACCGCGATGACGCTATCGAAAGCGGCCGGATAGCCATAGGGCGCCTTGGGCCCGTTGTTGCCGGCGGCGGCGACCAGCACGATGCCGAGCGCGCGGGCATTGCGACAGGCGACGCCGAGCAGGTCGTTCTTCGGCCCGACAAAGCTCATATTGATGATGCGCACGTCCTGCTCCGCCGCCCAGTCGAGCGCCGCCAGGATGACGTCCATGGTCGACTTGCCGCCCTCGAAGGCACGGGCGTGGTAGATCCTGGCCCCGGGCGCCATGCCTTCCAGCGCGCCGACGCCGGCGATCAGGCCGTCGATAGACGTACCGTGATCGCGCTTTTCGATCGGCACGTCGGGCATGGCGTCGAATTGCCCGGCAATGACGCCTGCCAGCGCCGGGTTGGTGTCGTCGATGCCGGTGTCGATCACCGCGATGCGGACGTTTTCGCCGCTGGCCTGTTTGGCATCGAGCGCGATGCGGTCGAAGGCATAGTTGACGATGCTGGCGGCCTGCTGCAGCGAATAGACATGGTTGGGCTCGCGCCGCTGGGTGCGGCCGTCGGCGGCCAGTTGGGCCAGCACGACGCCGACGGGCCGGCCGTCGGGAATTCCGAAGCGCACCAGCGTGGTGCCAAGCAGCCGCGACAGGCGCTGCGAGCGCACCTGCAGGCCGAAGGAAGCGGCGATCTGCTGGACAGTGCCGGCATCGCCGTCGACGGTCACCAGCACCTCGTCGGGCACGAAATCGCCAACCACCGCGCGCGGTGGCTGAACGGCGATGAGATCGGTCGGCGAGATGATCGGGCCGCCGGGCGGGGGGCCGGCTTGATTGTCGGCCGGTGGCGTCGCGGGCGCCGGCCGTGGCGTCGGCACCGGCGCCGGCGTCGCTGCCGGGTTGGGAAACAGGTCGACGATCAGCGCCGGCAGGAAGACAGCGCCGGGCTGCGCCGCATCCGATCCGCCCTTTGTGTCAGTGCCATCCTTGGCGCAGTCGGCTCCCGCCGCGTTGGTCCCGTTGCGGCAGTCGATTTTCGTCTGATCTGGATTGGGGTCGTTGGTTTGCGCTGACGCAGGCACGGCGGCGATTGTCATCGCCGCCGCAAGCATTGCCGCAAATCGAATGACTGCCTCAGCCGCCATCAACCGGTTTCCTTCCCTCGATCACAGTCTCCGTAAAAGGCTGGGCGGCAATAAGGCCGATTTGCTTCGTGTAGTCGGCTGCGTTGGCGGCCGGCATGCCAAGCCGGAACACGCCGTCGGCGGTCGGTCCACCGGTGATCTTCAGACCGTTGCTGCCGAGGAACCCCGAAATGTCCGACATCCTTGCATCCGGCTTGAACTTGACCAGGGCGAACGGCATTTTCGCCAGATCGTCTTCAGCGCCGGCAATCTCGAAATCATTTCCCTTGCCGCCAGGCTCGACAAACGACTGCACCATGACCAGGGCCAGCAGAACCGCGGCCGCGGCCCAGGCGACACCGACCGGCACCGCCATGAAGCGGCCCCAGGCCTGCGCCAGCCAGGATGAACCTGCCGGCTTGCGCGCAGGTCCAGCCTCGGCGTCCAACGCCTTGGCGAAGCGGCTG
>NZ_RZQG01000745.1:0-2984 GCF_003998635.1 Mesorhizobium sp. M7D.F.Ca.US.004.03.1.1 | reverse complement strand
GCGTCATCCTTTGATCTCAGGAACAGTGGGACGGATCAGGCGCCAGATCGACGGGAAAGGTCAAGCCATCGCCGCGATGGGATCGGCCACCCTGGCCTGATCGGCGTGGCAGACCTCGCCCGAGAGCCTGGCGACCGCGCCCGGCGCGATCTCGTGCGACAGCAGCCGGTCGAGATCGACAGGGCGCGGCATCGAAATCTGGCCGCGCGGAATCCGCTTGAAACCGAGCGGACCGTAATAGGGTTCGTCACCGACCAACATGACCGCGGGCGCGCCGGCCTTGGCGGCGGCCTCCAGCGCGATCGCCACCAGTCGGCGGCCGATGCCGAGATTCTTGAAGGCCGGCCGCACCGCAAGCGGCCCGAGCATCAGCGCGCGACCGGCGCCGGCGGCGACGCGGGTCATGCGCACCGAGGCGACGACAAGGTCACCATCGACGGCGACAAAGGACAGCGAGCGTTCGTGCCCTCCGGCTTCGCGGATCTTGTAGGCGGCCAGCACAAAGCGGCCGGGCCCGAAGGCTTCGTCGTTGATGGCTTCGATCTGGAGGTCATGCACCGGGGTTTCCGGCAGGTATTTCACGTCGGCAAGGCTCATGGTCTTTGCGTTCCGGTAAGGAGGAAAGGTTTGCTGCAAACGGCAGCATTCGCCAGTCAGCGCTTCATCAAGCGCGGGCGCCCTTTCGTCGTCGGTCAAACCGGATCAAAGCAAAGTCGAACATGCGGATTGTCCGCTAGCATCAATTTCCTGCCGCTGCAATCGGCCGTTTTTGTCCGTCGTTTCTGCCAAGTGACGGTCTGTTCAGCACCTGACGTCTTCGACAGGGCAGCCTTGCGCCTACATAAACCAATAGGACGCAAGGAGATTTGCATGGGATTGCTGGTTGAAGGCAGGTGGCAGGATCGCTGGTATGACACGGCGGACAACGGCGGCAGGTTCGTGCGGACGCACTCGCAATGGCGCGATTGGATCACCGTTGACGGAGCGCCGGCCGAAGGCCGGACGCGCGGCTTCAAGGCCGAGCCCGGCCGCTATCATCTCTATGTCTCGCTTGCCTGTCCATGGGCGCACCGGACGTTGATCTTTCGCGCGCTGAAGAAGCTGGAAGGCATCATATCGGTGTCGGTGGTGCATCATTTCATGGGCGCCAACGGCTGGACGTTTTTGGCTGAGGACGGCGCTACCGGCGATACACTTTACGGCCTCGACTTCCTGCACCAGATCTATGCCAAAGCCGATCCCGCCTATTCGGGCCGGGTGACGGTGCCGGTGCTGTGGGACAAAAAGGAGCAGACCATCGTTTCCAACGAGTCTTCCGAGATCATCCGCATGCTGAATTCGGCTTTCGACGAATGGGGCGATGCCAGGCTCGACTTCTATCCCGAGGACCTGCGCCGCGAGATCGACCGCATCAATGCGCTGGTCTATCCCGCGGTCAACAATGGCGTCTACCGCGCCGGCTTCGCCACCACGCAACGCGCCTATGAAGAGGCGTTCGGCGAACTGTTCGCGGCGTTGGATACGCTGGAGGAGCGGCTGTCAAAACAGCGCTATCTCGTCGGCAGCCGCATCACCGAGGCCGACTGGCGGCTGTTCACCACGCTGGTGCGCTTCGACCCGGTCTATGTCGGCCATTTCAAATGCAATCTGCGCCGCATCGTCGACTATCCGAACCTGTCCAATTATCTGCGGGATCTCTATCAGGTGCCTGGCGTGGCCGGGACCGTGAACCTGCATCATATCAAGGCGCATTATTACGCCAGCCATCAGACGATCAATCCGACGCGGATCGTTCCGGTAGGGCCGGAACTGGATTACGGCGCACGGCATGACCGGGCGCGGTTCGAGAAAGCGGCGGCCTGATCTACCAGTAGGGCGAGGGCTGCTCGTCGCCAAAAATCTCGGCGATCCGGCGCAGCGTCGCCGGCGTCGTGCCCTCAGGCAAGCGGTCGAGCGGGAAGAAGCCAGCTTCGGCGATCTCGTGGTCCGGCAGCTTCGGCGCCGTCTGGCTGAAATGCTCGATCAGGTAGAAGCCGACATGGTCGCGGCGGCTGGCGCGACGATTGAAATGCATCGACTTCAGCACCGGCGGGGCGGTCAACGCGATGTTGCCTTCCTCGGCCAGTTCGCGTGCCAGTGCCTCGGCAAGCGTCTCACCGACTTCGACGCCGCCGCCGGGAAGCTGCCAGCCCGGCACATAAGTGTGTCGAATGAGGAAGACGGAATTGGACGCCGTGTCGTGGATCAGGCCGCGCACGCCAAGCGTCATCGGCCGCCGCAGCACGAAATAGAGATGGAACAGCCTGGCCCTGAGTCCAGCCCAGCCGGTCTGGCGGAAGGCATCTTCAGGTTTCGCCATCAGCTGCGAAACCGTGGGTGGAAAGGAAACCTTGTGTGGAAAGCCGCGCGCCCGTCGCCTATGAAAGAGAAATGTTCAGGCTCGCGCATATTTCCGATGTCCATCTGGGGCCGCTCCCCGATGTATCCTATCGCGATCTCGCCTCCAAGCGTGTGCTCGGCTACGTCAACTGGCAGCGCAACCGCCGCCGCCATATGCATGACGCCGTCATCGACACGATCGTGGCCGACATCAAGGCGAACGCGCCTGACCACCTCGCCGTCACCGGCGACCTGGTCAATCTGGCGCTCGACGGCGAGATCGAGATGGCCAAGCACTGGCTGGAGACGCTGGGATCGCCGCACGATGTTTCGGTCGTTCCGGGCAACCATGACGCCTATGTGCCCGGCGCCTTCGACAAGGTCTGCCGATCCTGGGCGGCGTGGATGAGCGGCGACGGCGTCAACACGCCGGTCGACCGCAACGCCTTCCCCTATCTGCGCGTGCGCGGCAATGTCGCGCTGATCGGTGTCTCGACGGCACGCGCAACGGCACCCTTCATGGCCAATGGTTTCTTCATGGAAGGCCAGGCGGATCGGCTTGGCAAAATCCTCGGGGATACCGCCGGGCAGGGGCTGTTCCGCGC
>NZ_RZQG01000744.1:0-3002 GCF_003998635.1 Mesorhizobium sp. M7D.F.Ca.US.004.03.1.1 | reverse complement strand
GGCCTATTTCGAGTGTCTGCACGAGGTCAAGCTGATCGTCGACCTGATCTATGAAGGCGGCATCGCCAACATGAACTACTCGATCTCGAACACCGCCGAATGGGGCGAATATGTCTCGGGCCCACGCATCATCACCGCCGAGACCAAGGCCGAGATGAAGCGCGTGCTGAAGGACATCCAGACCGGCAAGTTCACCTCGGAATGGATGCAGGAGTACCGCGCCGGCATGTCCCGCTTCAAGGGCATCCGCCGCAACAATGACAGCCACCAGATCGAGGAAGTCGGCGCCAAGCTGCGCGCGATGATGCCGTGGATTTCCAAGAACAAGCTGGTCGACAAGGCCAAAAACTGAGCGAAAGTCCATACGTCGAAAACGGCAGCTTCGAAGAACAAAAAACGGCGCCATATGGCGCCGTTTTTCATTTCTGGCTACAGGCTAGCTCATCAATAGGGCGAGTAGCACTGCTGGCGCGGGCCGTTGTAGGGCTGGAACGTGTTGTCGTAGGCCCGGTAGGACCGGTAGCGGCTGTAGCACCATTGGACATGGGCGCTCGAAAGCCGGCCGGCACGGTAGTAGCGGCGCGGCGGCGGTGCATCGTAGTAGTTGTAGTTGTTGTACATGCTGCCGATGCCCAGCCCTAGCCCAAGGCCCAGGAGTGCGGCCGCTCCATCATCGTGGTAACGGCCGCCGCGATAGTGATGACGGCGCCAACGCCAATTGTCTCCGCGATCCCAGTTGCCGCCGCCGTTCCAGTTGCCTCCACCGTTCCAGTGTCTGCGGCCTCCGTTCCAGTTGCCCGACCGGCGCCATCTCCAATCGTTGTTGAACTGCCGGTCATTGCCGCCCGCCCAGCTATCGCGCACTGGCGTGACCGTCGGCGCCGCCGTACTGGTGGGGATCGACATGTTAGGCTGCAGGATCGGTCCGGCGGCGGATGGTGCCGTGACGCCAGAGAGGATACCCAGGGCTATCAACCCAGATTTGACCGTGGAAGAAAAGAGCGAATTCATTGCACTCTCCAAGAGTTACAGGCCCCACGCCCACCCGAGGAATGGGGCAACAATGGATGTTTGCATCTGAACGGCGGATGAACGGAAAGGTTCCGTCAACCATGGCGCGAAAGCCCCGAGGGCCAATCGATCTCCGCTGGTGGTCCTGCGAGCTTGTTTTCTCCAGCACTTGCGGGCAAATGTCATGGCATGTCGCTGCGCCTTGCCACCTTCAATGTCGAGAACCTGATGAACAGGTTCGATTATTCCGGCTATCGCAACCAGCTCAACGAGGATCGCACGCTGGCGCTGTTCGATATCCAGAGCGAAGCCGAATACAAGATGCTGGAGCAGGCCCGCGCCATTGCCCAGTCCGACGACACGCGCCAGCTGACGGCGCTGGCGATCGCGGCCACACGCGCCGACATCATCTGTATGCAGGAGGTCGACAATATCGAGGCGCTGAAGGCCTTCGAATATGGCTACCTGTTCAAGATGGTGGGGCAGGGCTACCGGCAGAAATACACCACATCGGGCAATGATTCGCGCGGCATCGACGTTGCCGTGATGATGCGCAACGAAACCGCGCAGGGCCAGCCGATCGAATTCGTGCGCATGACCAGCCACGCCTATGTCACCTATGAACAGTTTGGACTGCACACGCCGGAGCTTGCGGCACTCGGCAACCAGGCCAATGAACGCATCTTTCGGCGCGACTGCCTGGAAGTCGACGTCACCGTGGGCGGCGTGCCGCTGACGCTTTACCTCGTGCATTTCAAGTCGATGGGCTCGCCGCGCAACGGGCTCGACGGGCGCGAGGCGACGATGCCGGTGCGCATCGCGGAGGCGCAAGCCGTGCGACGGATCATCGAGGAGCGTTTTGGCAAGGACCATGCCGCCGACAAGCGGTGGGCGATCTGCGGCGACATGAATGATTACCGCCAGCGCGTGAAGATCGCCGGCGACGCAATCGACGGCTATCGCTTCGAGGTGGTCGACGAGGCCGTGTCCTGTATCAATGTGCTGACAGAAGGCGGCTTCTGCGAAAATGTCGTCGAGCGGCGCCCCGAGATGAACCGCTGGAGTTTGTACCACACGCGCGGACCGGAAGAGCGACATCTGTGCCAGCTCGACTACATTTTGCTGTCGAAGGGGCTTGCCGCCAGCAACGCGACGGCCGTTCCCGACATCATCCGCAACGGCCAGCCCTGGCGCACCATTTTTCCGCCGGGGCAGGAAGTGGAGCGCTTTCCGCGAGCCGGCTGGGACCGCCCGAAGGCGTCGGACCATTGCCCGGTGGCCATCACCCTGGATATGACCTGAGCGACATGAGTTTCGACCTGCCGCGCAATGTCATCCTGCCGGTCGACGCCGTCGACGTCCGGCTCGATCCCGGTCCGCATCCTTTCGCCTTGGAGAATGCAGAGGCGATCGCCGAGAATTGGCAGCGCGAAATCGCTGCCAATCCGGCGCTGTTCGACGGCACGGTGGTGCTGCTGTCGCAACTCGCCTACCGCGACAACCGTCTCGTCGGCCGCTGCCATGCGGTCAACTACTCGACCTTCATGCTGTGGCGAAAACGGCGCGAGAATTCGGGCGCCGAGCACGCCTATGCGCATGCAGTGCTGGTGGCTGGCGACAATGCACTGGTGGCGATCCGTATGGGCCCGCAGACAGTCAATGCCGGCCGCGTCTATTTCGCCGCCGGCTCGTTCGAGCCGGTTGATTTTCGCGATGGGCAGGTCGATGTCGATTTCAACATGATCCGTGAGGTGCGCGAGGAAACCGGCCTCGACCTGTCAGGTGCTCAACGCGGCAAGCGCTGGCACGCCCTGTCGACCAATAGCGGCACGGTGATCTTCCGCCGCTATCACGAAACAGCGCCCGCCGACGAGGTCGCACGACGCATCTCAGCCTTCGTCGCCACCGAGACAGAGCCGGAGATCGAAGGGCCGGTGATCATCCGCCATGCCGCCGACCTGCCGGTCGGGCTGTCACCGCACATGAAGCCG
>NZ_RZQG01000743.1:0-3002 GCF_003998635.1 Mesorhizobium sp. M7D.F.Ca.US.004.03.1.1 | reverse complement strand
TCGCCCAGGATCGCATCGCGCCGATCGCCGCCGACATCGATCGCTCGAACGAATTCCCGGCGCATCTGTGGGGCGAACTCGGCGCACTCGGCTTGCTTGGCATCACCGCCGACCCCGATTTCGGCGGCAGCGGCATGGGTTATCTTGCGCATGTGATCGCCGTCGAAGAGATTTCCCGCGCTTCGGCCTCGGTCGGCCTCTCCTACGGCGCCCATTCCAACCTCTGCGTCAACCAGATCAACCGCTGGGCGACGACGGCGCAGAAGGAAAAATTCCTGCCGCCACTGTGCTCGGGCGAGCGTGTCGGCGCGCTGGCGATGTCGGAATCCGGCGCCGGCTCGGACGTCGTCTCGCTCAAGCTGCGCGCCGAAAAGCGCAACGACCGCTATGTGCTCAACGGCACCAAGATGTGGATCACCAACGGGCCGGATGCCGAGACGCTGGTCGTCTATGCCAAGACCGATCCGGACCGGAAATCACGCGGCATCACCGCTTTCATCGTCGAGAAGGCAATGGCCGGGTTTTCCGTGGCGCAAAAGCTCGACAAGCTCGGCATGCGCGGCTCCAGCACCAGCGAACTGGTGTTTAGGGATGTCGAGGTGCCCTTCGACAATGTGCTGCATGAGGAAGGACGCGGCGTCGAGGTGCTGATGTCGGGCCTCGACTATGAGCGCACGGTGCTTGCCGGCGGCCCGATCGGCCTGATGGCGGCGTGCCTCGACGTTGCAATCCCCTATGTGCATGAGCGTAAGCAGTTCGGCCAGGCGATCGGCGAGTTCCAGCTGGTGCAAGGCAAACTGGCTGACATGTACACGACGATGAATGCCGCGCGCGCTTACGTCTATGCTGTCGCCGCCGCTTGCGACCGCGGCCAGACGACGCGCAAGGATGCCGCCGGCTGTGTGCTGTTTGCCGCCGAGAAGGCGACGCTGATGGCGCTCGACGCCATCCAGCTGCTTGGCGGCAATGGCTACATCAACGACTATCCGACCGGCCGCCTTTTGCGCGACGCCAAGCTCTACGAGATCGGCGCCGGCACCAGCGAAATCCGCCGCTGGCTGATTGGGCGGGAAATCATGGCGGAGGGGGTATAGCATGGCAACGCTGCAAACCCAGATCTCGCCCTCCTCCGAAAGCTTCCGTGCCAATGCCGAGCGCATGCGGGCGCTGGTCGCCGACATTGCGGAGAAGGCTGCCACCGTCGAGCGCGGTGGTTCGGAGGAAGCGCGTGAGCGCCACGCTTCCCGTGGCAAGCTCCTGCCGCGCGAGCGCCTCGCGCAATTGCTGGATGTCGGCTCACCCTTCCTTGAGATCGGCCAGTTCGCCGCATGGTCGATGTATGGCGAGGAGATTTCGTCGGCCGGCATGATCGCCGGCGTCGGCCGCGTCGAAGGCATCGAGGTGATGGTCGTCGTCAACGATGCCACAGTGAAGGGCGGCACCTATTATCCGCTGACGGTGAAGAAGCATCTGCGGGCGCAGGAGATCGCCCTGCAGAACAATTTGCCCTGCATCTACCTCGTCGACAGCGGCGGCGCCAACCTGCCCAACCAGGACGAGGTGTTTCCCGATCGCGAGCATTTCGGCCGCATCTTCTACAACCAGGCCAACATGTCGGCGGCCGGTGTCCCGCAGATCGCCTGCGTCATGGGTTCGTGCACGGCGGGTGGCGCCTATGTGCCGGCGATGTCGGACGAAACGATCATGGTGCGCAACCAGGCGACCATCTTCCTCGGCGGCCCGCCGCTGGTGAAGGCGGCCACCGGCGAGGACGTCAGCGCCGAGGACCTCGGCGGCGCCGATGTGCACACCAGGCTCTCCGGCGTTGCCGACCACTATGCGCTGGACGACGACCATGCGCTCGCCATCTGCCGCCGCATCGTCAAAAACCTGAATCGGAACAAGACTGTAAGCCTGAACTCTAGGAGAGCGATTCCGCCGCTTCATCCGGCGGATGAACTCTATGGCATCGTGCCGACCGACCTGCGCCAGCCCTACGACGTGCGCGAGGTGATTGCGCGCATCGTCGACGGTTCCGAGTTCGATGAGTTCAAGCAGAACTACGGCACCACGCTGATCACCGGATTTGCCCATCTGCACGGCATGCCGGTCGGCATCATCGCCAACAATGGCGTGCTGTTTTCCGAAAGCGCGCTGAAGGGCGCGCACTTCATCGAGCTCTGCTGCCAGCGCAAGATCCCGCTGGTCTTCCTGCAGAACATCACCGGCTTCATGGTCGGCAGGAAATACGAGGCGGGCGGCATCGCCAAGGACGGCGCCAAGCTGGTGATGGCGGTCGCTACCGCGAAGGTGCCGAAGGTGACCATGATCATTGGCGGCTCGTTCGGCGCCGGCAATTACGGCATGTGCGGCCGCGCCTACTCGCCCCGCTTCCTGTGGATGTGGCCGAATGCCCGCATCTCGGTGATGGGCGGCGAACAGGCGGCAACCGTGCTCGCCATGGTCAAGCGCGAAGGCATCGAGCGCAAAGGCGGGGAATGGAGCGCCGAGGAAGAGGCGAAATTCAAGAAGCCGATCCTGATGAAATATGAGCATGAGGGCCATCCCCTCTACTCGTCCGCACGCCTTTGGGACGACGGCATCATCGACCCGGCGAAAACGCGCGACGTGCTGGCGCTCAGCCTGTCCGCCGCGCTCAACGCCGAAATCGAGGAGACGCGCTTCGGCGTGTTTCGGATGTGATGACCGGATCATCCGTAGAGCACTCCCTTGGTAAGGGAGAGGCCGACACCAAGGGCCGGACTGCCAAGCATTGGGGGCGCAAAGGAACGTCTGCGTCGCTCCAAGCAAACTGTGGCTAGGGAGGCTCCATGTTCGCCAAAATCCTGATCGCCAATCGCGGCGAGATCGCCTGTCGGGTGATCCGCACGGCTCGAAAGATGGGCGTGCGTACCGTTGCCGTCTATTCGGATGCCGACGCGAAATCCCTGCATGTCGAGATGGCCGACGAGGCGGTGCATATCGGCGCCTCGCCCGTTGGC
>NZ_RZQG01000742.1:0-3006 GCF_003998635.1 Mesorhizobium sp. M7D.F.Ca.US.004.03.1.1 | reverse complement strand
GAAGGCGACCGACTTATCCACTGTCCCGTGCGGAAATTGTGCAGGTCCGAACCGCAAATGCCGGCGGCGTCGACCCTGAGCTTCACCCAGCCGGCATCCGGCGCGCCCGGCGTGGCAACATCCTCGACGCGCAGGTCACCAGGTCCATAAAGTCGAGCAGCCTTCATCGCGATCGTTTCCGCTCAGCCGGCGAGATAGCGGTCGCGGATTTCCGAGACCGCGTTCTCATGCGAGCTGAAGCCCTCGTAGCGGGCGAGCCTGCGGGCGTGCAGGGCGAGTTCCGGATAGGCCGTAGAGGTGACATAGCCGACCGACGAGCGCTTGACGAAATCCGTCACCGAAAGCGGCCCGTAGGTTCGCGCCCAGCGGCTGGTCGGCAGCACCGCATTGGGTCCGAGGACGAAGTTGGCAAGTGTCACCGGCGTGTGCGGACCCATGAGGATTTCAGCCGCCTCGGTGATGCGGCCGAGATGCGCGAACGGCTCCTTCGACAGGATCTCGAGATGTTCTGGGGCATAGTCGTTGATGAAGCGGTAGCTGTCTTCCAGCGACGCCGTCAGCACGATGCCGCCGCGCTTGCCGGTCAGCACCGCGCGCGAGAACTCCACACGCTGCTCGGTCATCCGCGACCAATGTTCTGGAAGTGCAGCCAAAGCGGCTTCCGCAACCTTGCGGCTGTGCGTCACCAGATAGGCCGAGGAATCCGGCCCGTGCTCGGCTTCGATCAACAGGTCGAGCGCGGCAAGGCCGCCGTCGACGCTGTCATCGGCAAAGATGATCGCTTCCGACGGACCGGCTGGAAGGCCTGTGTTGATGACCGATGACAACACGCTCTTGGCCGCCACCACCCACGGGCTGCCGGGGCCGACGATCTTGAGCGCGGGCTTCACCGTTTCCGTGCCGTAGGCGACGGCGGCGACCGCTTGCGCGCCGCCGCATTTGTAGACGGTCCCCACGCCAGCGAGGCGCGCGGCGACGAGCGTTGCCGCATCCACCGACCCATCCGATGTCGGCGGCGTCACGATAGCGATCTGCGGCACGCCGGCAATCACCGCCGGCACCGACGTCATCATCGTCACCGACGGAAAGGCGCCCTTACCGCGCGGCACGTAGAGCGCAACGGAAGCGATCGGCGTGTACCTGTCGCCGGCATAGGCGCCCGGCCGGACTTCCTTGAGCCACATCGTTTCCGGCTTCTGCTCCTCATGAAAATGCCTGATGTTGTCGATGCCGAACTGGATGCTCTCGACGACATCCTTTTCGACCTTGTCGAACGCCGCGTCGAACTCGGCTTCCGACACTTGCAGTTCGCCCTCGGCGACATCGGCCTTGTCGAGTTCCCTGGCAAACCGGATCAAGGCGGCGTCGCCTTCGTCCTTGACGGCCTGGATGATCGGCCGGACCTTCTCGACGAAGACCGTCAGATCGGCCTCGGCGCGCTTCAGCAGACTGGCGCGCTGGTCGGCATCGATGGATGACAAATCGTGGAAGCTGATCTCGGACATGGTTTGCTCGTTCTCCTGGAACTCTTGGAACGCAATGACGGCTGACGTTGGTCGGCCATAGTTCTGCAGGCCGACAGGTCGACCCGGGACAAGGATCAAAGCCATCGAGAGGCTTCACTCGGGCAAAAGCATATACATGTATGTATGATGGTCGCCAGCAATTTTTCCATCATCCTTCCGGTCGAAACTGCCGAGACAAACCGCACATCAGATCGAGGCGAGAAAGCCGCCATCGACCGGGATGGACTGGCCGGTTATGTAGGCCGCGGCATCCGAAGCGAGAAACACCGCGATGCCGTGCAGATCGTGCAGGTCGCCGAAACGCCGCTGCGGGATCTTGGCCAGCATGGAGTGCTGCCATGCCTCGTTGCTGTAGAAAACGTCAGTCATCGCCGTCCTAAAATAGCCCGGCGCGATGGCGTTGACCCTTATGCCAAGCTCCGCCCACTCCGCCGCAAGGGCGCGGGTCATGCCGAGCAGGCCTGACTTAGACGAGCCATACGGCACCGCCGTGGGGATTCCGACTTCAGATGTCAGCGAACAAAGATTGATGATGGTGCCGGACCGGCCGGCGTCGCGCATCTGCCGCGCGGCGGCCTGGGCGCAGAAGAACGCTCCCTTGAGATTCGTGTCGACGATCCTGTCCCACAGCGCCTCGTCGACATCGAGCGAGGGCCGAACCTCTTCCACGCCGGCATTGTTGACGAGAATGTCGAGGCCGCCAAGCAGGCCGGCCGCCTCTTCGGTGGCTGCGCGGCAGCGGCCGACATCGGTGACGTCGAGCGCGATGGCATGCGCCCCCCCGCCGGCGGCGCGGATGGCTGCCACGGTGTCCTCCAGCGAAGCGAGGCTGCGCGCCGTGACCGCAACGTCGGCACCGGCCGCGCTCAGCGCTTCGGCGATGCTGCGCCCGATGCCGCGACTGGCGCCGGTGACAAGCGCCTTCCTGCCGGAGAGATCGAAGAGAGAAGCATTGCGCATGTGATCCTCCTGGTCGGTGTCGGCTTCGGCATCAGTTTGGAGACTATCAGATCAAGTTACATATACAAGCATATACAAACTATTTCAGCTGCGGTACTGATGACGAAATCCGCCGCAGAGGAGCCCGCCCGTGTCGAAAGCCTCGGATATGGTTCGCACCGAAGTCAACCGCCTTTCGCCCTACAATTCCGGGCTGACCATTGACGAGGTGCAACAACGATACGCGCCGGCCAGGATCGCCAAACTAGGTTCGAACGAAAACCCGCTCGGGCCAAGCCCGTCGCTGGCCACGACGATGCATGCCGGGTCCGAGATGTTCCGCCTCTATCCGGACCCTGCCGGACGCAAGCTGCGCCAGGCGATCGCCGACAAATATGCCGTCACCGAGGACCAGATTATCCTAGGCAACGGTTCCGAAGACCTTCTCTCCGTCATCAGCCGGGCCGTGTTGCGGCTAGGCGACGCCGTCGTCACGCTCTATCCGTCGTTCTCGCTGCATGAGGACTATGCGACGCTGATG
>NZ_RZQG01000741.1:0-3016 GCF_003998635.1 Mesorhizobium sp. M7D.F.Ca.US.004.03.1.1 | reverse complement strand
CGACCGGCGTGGCGGTGGTCTTGGCCAAGCCGATCGCCGCCGCAGCTGCCGCCGGCAGGGTGATCGACTTCTGGTTGCGCGAGACGATGATGCCGCCTTCCGACAGTTTCGTCTTGTCATAGTCCTGCCAGCTCGAGCGCGGCAGCGCGAACATGCGCTCGCGCTCGGCCATCGACGCCGCCATGTCGGGATCGGGATCGATGAAGATGTCGCGATGGTCGAAGGCGGCGATCAGCCTGGTCTTCGGCGACAAAAGCATGCCGTTGCCGAACACGTCGCCCGACATGTCGCCGACACCGACGACGGTGAAGGACGAGGTCTGGATGTCGCGGTTGATCTCGCGGAAATGCCGCTTGACCGCTTCCCAGGCGCCCTTGGCGGTGATGCCCATCTTCTTGTGATCGTAACCGGCCGAGCCGCCGCTGGCGAAGGCGTCGTCGAGCCAGAAGCCATGCTTCTCGCTGATCGCGTTGGCGGTGTCGGAGAAGGTCGCCGTGCCCTTGTCGGCGGCAACGACGAAATATGGATCGTCCGGGTCGCGGCGCACGACACCGGCCGGCGGGATGACGCCGTCGAGGCCGATATTGTCGGTGATAGACAGCAGGCTGGAGACGAAGTTCTTGTAGGCCGACGTGCCGGCCTCGAAGATCGCATCGCGGGTGCCGCCTGCCGGCAGGCGCTTGGGGAAGAAGCCGCCCTTGGCGCCGACCGGCACGATGACGGCATTCTTGACCTGCTGCGCCTTGACCAGGCCGAGCACCTCGGTGCGGTAGTCCTGGGCGCGGTCCGACCAGCGCAGGCCGCCGCGCGCCACCGGGCCAAAGCGCAGATGCAGGCCTTCGACCTCGGAGCCGTAGACGAAGATTTCCCGCCACGGCCGCGGCGCCGGCAATCCCTCGACCGCGTGCGAATCGAGCTTGATCGCCAGCGACTGGCCTTTCTCTTTCGTATCGGCAACGAAATGATTGGTGCGCAGCGAGGCTTCGATCAGGTTGAGGTAGCGGCGAATGATGGTGTCGTCGTCGATATTCGGCACATCCTCCAGCGCGTCCTTGATCTTGGCCTTGAGGTGTTTTGCCGCCACCACACCTTCGGTCTCGGCTGTCGGGCCAAGCCGGGAGATGAACAGCGCATGCAGGCCGCGCGCGATGTCGGGATAGCGGTTGAGCACGGCGGCGATGAAGTCCTGGCTCTGCGGGATACCGACCTGCTGCAGATAGCGGCCATAGGCGCGCAGGATGGTGATCTCGCCCGACCACAGCCCGGCGGTCTGGGCAAGGCCGTTATAGCCGTCATTGTCGACGTCGCCGCGCCAGACGGACAGGAATGCGTCCTCGAACAGCGCGCCGCCATCGGCAAGGTCGATCGGCTTGCCGTAGCTGTTTTCCAGCTCCATGTCGTGGATGAAAACCATGCCGGGCTGATCCCTATTGATCATGCCGGACTGGTCGTCGCCGACCGCGAAAGTGCGTTCGCTGATGACGCGGAAGCCGATGTTTTCCAGCACCGGCACCCGACGCGACAGCGCCACCGGACTGCCGTGGTGATAGATCTTCAGTGCCGCCTGGTGCGGCTTCTGCTCGGCATGGCGGTAATAGTCGATGGCGATCGGATTGCCGGCGCTGATCTTGGCGATGCGCCCGGCATCGGCCAGCGCCACCGCCGCGCTGAACGAATCGCGGTAGCTTTCCGGCAGCCGCGCGGCAATGCTCTTCAACGCCTGGTCGGCGCCACTGGCCTCCGCCGCATCGGAAAGGGCGTCCTCCCAGGTGCGTACGATGTCGCGGATCGCCGCCTCGATCGTCGCTTGCTCGACCTTCGGCGTCTTGCCGCCGGAACGGCCGATGATGAAATGCACGCGCGCCAGCCCACCTTCGGGGAAGGCCGGGTAGTAGGCCGACAGCCGGCCTTGGAATACGGTCTTCAGATAGAAGCCGATCTTCTCGCGCACGACGCTGTCGTAACGGTCGCGCGGCACGAAGACGAGGATCGAGACGAAGCGGTCGAACTGGTCGGCGCGCACCAGCGCCCGCACCCGCGGCCGCTCGACCAGGCCGAGAATGGCGGCGGCATGCTTCCTCAGGATCGGCACCGGCACCTGGAACAATTCGTCGCGCGGATAGCTTTCCAGCACATTGATCAGCGCCTTGCCGGAGTGATCGTGCCGGTCGAAGCCGGACTTGGCGATGATGGTTTCGGCCTTGGACCTGAGATACGGGATCTTCATCACCGAGCGCGTGTAGGCGGTCGAGGTGAACAGGCCGACGATACGCAATTCGCCCGCAAGCGTGCCCTTGGCGGTGTAGGTCTTGATACCGATGTAATCGAGATAGATGCGGCGGTGCACGGACGACTTGGCATTGGCCTTGGTGACGATCAACGGCTCCGGCCCATGCAGAAAGGCGCGGATTTCGGGCGTCGTCGTCACCGCTTCGGTGCCGCGCCTCAGCACCAGCACGTCGGGATCGGACAGGATGCCGAGACCGGGCTTGTCGGCGCGCTCCAGCGTGCCGCTTTCCTCGCCGCCGGTGTATTTGAATTCGCGCATGCCGAGGAAGGTGAAATTGTCGTCGCGCAGCCACTCGAGGAAGGCGATCGCCTCGGCAACGCTCTTCTTGTCGAGCGGTACCGCCGAATAGCGGAACTCCGAGATCGCCTGATCGAGGCGGGCCAGCATCGGCTTCCAGTCGTTGACGGCGGCGTGAACCTGGCCGAGCATCTTGCGCAGCCGCTCGGTCAATCCGTTCGCCTGCTCGGCGGTCAGCCGCGGGATGTGGACATGGATGACGCTCAACCGGTCGTGGCTGCCGTCGTCCTTGGCGAAATTGCCGTCGCCGAGGATTTCGTCCACACCGCCTTTGCCGTGGCGCACCACGATGACCGGATGGGTGACCAGGGTCGGTTCGCCTGATGTCTCGGTGATCTCGCCGAGGATGGAATCGAACAGGAACGGCATGTTGTCGTTGACGACCGTGATAATTGTCACCGGGCGGCCGTCTCGCACAACGCCGGAATC
>NZ_RZQG01000740.1:0-3016 GCF_003998635.1 Mesorhizobium sp. M7D.F.Ca.US.004.03.1.1 | reverse complement strand
TCATGCTCGACATGCTCGTCGAGGCCGAAGTTGAGCGCCGCATCCGGATTGGACGTGGTGACGATGTTCCAGCCGGCGCGGCCGCCGCTGATATGGTCGAGCGAGGCGAAGCGGCGGGCAACATGATAGGGCGCATCGAACGTCGTCGATGCGGTGGCGACCAGCCCGATATGGTCGGTGACTGCGGCCAGCGCCGACAGCAGCGTGAACGGCTCGAACGACGTGACCGTATGGCTGCGCCGCAGCGCCTCGATCGGCATGTTGAGAACGGCCAGATGGTCGGCCATGAAGAAGGCGTCGAACTTCGCCGCCTCCAGGGCCTGGGCGAAGCGCTTCAGATGCGCGAAGTTGAAATTGGCATCGGGATAAGCACCCGGGTAGCGCCAGGCGCCGGTGTGCAGGCTGACGGGACGCATGAAGGCGCCGAGACGCAATTGTTTCCGTGTCATGAAAGTCGTTCCGACCGATCGATACAGTCGAGCACCAGCGCTCGAATCCTTACCTCAGAATCGGACGGTCCGCCCAACTCGGGAAGGTATCCTGTTCCGCCGCGCCGGGCTTTTGCAGAATTTCAGTTTTTCGCCCGAGACCCCGGGACAAAAAATGGCCGGGCTCGAATGCGGCCCGGCCAAAAGAAGGTCAAAACCTTCAGAGGGGAACACCGTCCAGCGGAATGGGAGGAAACCGCCGAACGATTTTACCTGTTTGAGCTTATTTCGAAGCCTCGGCGACGAATGACATTCCAAAAAACAGGCAAAATGGCAAAAATTCGTGCGCCGTACTGTGGAACCCTCACGAGCCCGCTGCTCCGGTCTCGAGAAGATCGGCATAGTGGCGGCGTGCCACGTCGGGATGTGAACGTAGCCGGCTTTTGAGCACATTGGTGCCGACATCGCGGAACAACGGGTTGTCGGGATCGCTTGCCGGCCCAGGTGCCTGCGCCGCCAGCTCCTCGGAAAGGCCGAGAAGCGGGATGGTCGCATCGAGCCGCGCGCTGAAGAAGAAGGGAACGGAAATCCGCTCGACGCCGGCAGGCGGCGTCACGACGCGGTGCACGGTGGCGCGGAGATAGCCGTTCGATGCCAGTTCGAGCAGCTCGCCGATGTTGACGACCAGCGTTCCAGGCAGCGGATCCACATTCACCCAGCTTCCGTCATATTCGACCTGCAGCCCCTTGTTGTCGTCCTGCAGCAGCAGGGTCAGGAAACCGCCATCCTTGTGCGCGCCGACGCCCTGGTTGCCTTCGGTCGCGTCACGGCCGGGATAACGAACGATCTTCATGCGATGGTTGGGCGAGTCCCGGTAGATCGCGTCGAAGGCATCCTCCGGCTGGTCAAGCGACAGCGCGAAGGCCTTCAGCAATCGGATCGCCACCGCCGTCGCCTTGGTCTGCCAAGCAAGCAGCGCCGGCTTGAGCTCCGGCAGTGCAGACGGCCACTGGTTCGGCCCTTGCAGCCGTGTCCACGGTGCAATTCCAGGCCCCTGCGCTATGGGCTGGCGCTCGACGCCAATGTCGAGTTGCTCACGCCAGTCGGCCGCGCCCCTGGTCAGTTCGCCACCGGCGCGGGTGTAGCCGCGAAACTGCTGGGATTTGACCATTTCGATCGCCAGCTTGTCGGCCTCCGGCAATGCGAAGAACCGGCGCGAGGCATCGAGCACGTCGTCGATCTCCGAGGCGGAAATTCCGTGGCCGCTGAGGTAGAAGAAGCCGACGTCCCGGGCCGCAGTGCGCAGGTCCAGGAGAAAGGTACGATATTCGGATGCACCTTGTTCGAGACGGCTCAGATCGAGCACCGGCACAATTCTGGGCATGGTCAGGTTCCTTCTTTTCCTGCCTTGCCCAAGAGAAAGTAGAAGCGATCACCGGCAAGAGCTTCGAGCATGAATGGCGTCTCCAAAGTGACACGCAAGACGTGCCGATCAAAGCAACAGACAGTCCAATCTGGGTCGAATGGAAGAACGTCAGCGCTGCACATTATGGCCTGTCGGCAAATAATGTTCCCAACGGGCAACTTACCGGCAATGCATCTCGTGGGCCGCCTTTCGAGCGCAGGGGGCGCTAGCGGAACAGATATTTCGATACTTCCGGGTTGCCGCGGCGCCACATCACGTTGTCCAGGAAGTAGTGGTGCACGTTGATGAATATCCACGCTATGAAGAGGAAAAGCGACGAGCCGAGCACCTGTTTGTCGTAGGGAACCAGGGCACTCAGCGCCATCGGCACGAGCCAGAAGCCAAGAGCGCCGAGAATTGTGCCGGCGATGATGAATGCCAATACCCGCAGCCTGTATAGCGGTCCGAGAATGGACAGAACCTTGAATTCCGGATCCTTGACGGCATCCGCACGGTCGCGCTCGACATTGGTCTGATAACGCCAAACCACCGCCAGATACTGCAGCGAATGAAGCGCCGGCACCACGAGCAGCCAGAGCGGATTTATCGTCACGAACAGGATCCAGGCATAAAGGGTGACGACGTAGGCGACGACGCCGTTATAAGGCAACGTGCCGCCATGCTTGCGCCAGCGATTGACAAACATCACGACGGTGGCTGCCGAGGAGGCAGCTGCGATCGCGAGCGCGATGTTGAGCACCCATGGCGGGACAGCGAATGTGTAGTAGTCCAGGCCCCAGAACTGCCTTTCGGTGATCACTGCGTTTGTCTGGAGCCATGCGAACAGCCACACGGCATAGCCGTTGATCAGCAACACTTTCTTGTCTTGATCCTTGAAGAACCTGCGCTTCAACACGGCGTCCACCATCAGCATGCCGTAGCCTTGCTTGACGTAGTGCCAGCCCACGAAAAAGCCCATCGCATTGGTTGCATATCCCAGCAGGCGAGCGTTGCCGGTTAGGGAGCCATAGGCAAAGAAAGCGCCCATGATCAGCGGAACCACAATGCCCGCGAAAATGTAGCGGATCTGGAGATTCCTGTCGTATCCGTCTCCCCGCACCTTGCGCGCGAAATTGCGATAGAAAATCTGATAGGAATGGGCAAAATGTGGATGGTTTATCAG
>NZ_RZQG01000073.1:0-12949 GCF_003998635.1 Mesorhizobium sp. M7D.F.Ca.US.004.03.1.1 | reverse complement strand
CTGTGAGACAGCGGGGCTGCCTGCCGGAGCGGTCAACGTGCTCACTGGATACGGCCAAACGGCAGGCCAGGCGCTGATCGAACATCCCGACGTTCGCCACATCGTCTTCACGGGCTCGATTACTACTGGGCGGACGGTGCTCAAGACGGCAGCGGATCGGATCGTGCCCTGCATAATGGAACTGGGCGGAAAGTCGGCTGCAGTTGTGTATTCCGATGCCGACCTCGACTGCGTTGTGGAAGCGGTACGCGTCGGGACCTTTCTGAATGCAGGCCAGAATTGCAACAACCTTACACGTCTTATTGTGGAACGTTCTATTGCAGACAAACTGGTGGAAAGAGTGAGGGTCTGCGTCGAAGGACTGTCGGTCGGTCCAGGACGCGAAAACTGCGACATCACCCCGTTGATCTCCCGAAACCAACGACAAGGAGTTGAGCGGGCCTGCCAGACGGCCCTCTCGCAGGGCGCGCGACTCGTAACCGGCGGGACTGCGCTTTCGGAGCGGAGCGGTTACTTTATGGCGGCCACGGTGTTTGCCGATGTCGCGCGAGACAGCAATCTCTTCCAGCAAGAAGTATTCGGTCCTGTTCTTGCCGTTACCACGTTCGATAATCCGGGAATGGCCGTCAATCTCGCGAACGACACCGTTCACGGTCTGGCAGCGGGCGTGTTCACGCGGGATATTGACCGGGCCCTCTGGACCGCCGACCGCCTTTGGGCCGGTCAAGTGTACGTGAATGGGTGGTATGTGGGCGGGGTGGAAACACCGTTCGGTGGGATAAACCAGTCCGGCTACGGCAGGGAGAAGGGTCAGGAAGCGCTGGACGGCTACGTTCAGACGAGAAACGTTGGTATCCGCCTCTCGCAGCCACCATCTGGAAATTGAACGCTTGCTGATCCCTACCGACGGCGCGGCTGTCGGGCGATGCAGGATTCAATGACCTCGACCAAATCGAAATAAGCCCGGCGAGAGAATCCGTATCGGAGGTCATCGAGAACAACTCTAATCATAGGATTTTTGGCTGCGGACGGGCTTTACCCACCACGGACATGTAGGAGCGCATTGCCTAGCCCGCTGCGTGGGTCGCATGGGTCAGGAGAGGATCACAGTGCTTCAGAGACAATTGAGATTCGCAGAGCTGCCGCCGAAGATTTCGACAAGTTGGCAATGTTGAACCGCGAGTTGATCGAGGCCGAGAAGCATCGAAACCCCGATGACGGTTTCAGAACTCAAGGAGCGGTTTATTCAGTTGGTGAATCGCGAAATTTGGATGGTCGACCTCTTCAGCCAGAACGGCGAGATTGTGGGCCTCGCCACTCATCGTTTGGAGCCAGACAATGCGGAGCCGAGTGGGCAACGCGTCTTTTTGAGGCAATTCTACGTCAGCTGCCAACACCGACGTTCGGAGATTGGCTGCAGGACCCTTGAGCTGCTTATTCGGTCTCGTTTCCACAACAAATCAAGGATTTTCCTCGACGTGCTGGAGACCAATCCTGGCCGCAAGACCTTCTGGTCTCACACCGGTTTTGTCGCCTACAGCACGCTCATGGAGCGTCTCGTTGAAAAAGCGGACACCAAATAACCTGCGGTGCTGGGAATTAATTTGGGGATCGGATTGTCTGGCATTTGCGTGCGTCGCGCAAAAACACGAGAATAGAATCGAGCCGGTCGTAACCGAATGGGGCTCACTTGTCCCCGGCCTGCAGGCTAGCCGCTTCGACTTCATCACGGCCGGCATGTGGATCAAGCCGGAGCGCTGCCGCAACGTGCTGTTCAGCGAACCGATCGCTACGGAGAGAGGCGCACTGCTGGTGCCTAAGGGCAACCCGGAAGGGCTGCATTCTTATGAGGATGTGCGTGACAAGGGACTCACCTTCGTCAGTGATACAGGCTACACCGCGGTCCAGGACGCGAAAAAGTCAGGCATCGCCGACGACAAAATCATGCAGGTCGCCGGACCGCCGGCGGACAGGCTGTCGCGCCGCCGCCGGTGCCCTCGACTACTTTACAGCGACTGGACTTGTTAAGAAGGACCACAGCCTTGAGCTGGCCGATTCGTTCATCGCGCCAGCCAACTATCCTGCTATCGCCTTCGAGCTCAACGAGCAGGCTGCGGTCGACGCGTTCAATGCCGTATGCAGGACTATGTTGGCTCTGGCGAAATGATGGCAGTATTCGGCAAATACGGCTACGGCAAAGACAACCTGCGGACGGCAGCAAGACCGCTGACCTCTGCAGAGGCTGAAGGCAATGTGCCTTAACACGTCCCCGGTCATGGCGGGGACGTGTTCAGTGGGCAAGCGTCTGTGAGGCGATTTCAGGTCCACCGTGGCGGTGCTCACAAGACGCGCCTCATTGCCTGAAACAAACACATCTACACTTCATCGGGTGCGCACATGTGAGCGTCGCGGCCCACAATACGACGGCCAATATGCGGGCTGGCTCACCTGCCACATCAGGCAACTGCGCAAGCAAATCCCCTGACGTGTGCCGGAACGAGAAGCAGGAGAATACTGTGGAAATCAGAGTTGTACGCCCGGGCGACCTTTCTCAATTGCGCAAGATTTGTGACGAACACATCGACTTGGAAGGGGTGACAATAGCGGACCAGGACCTGAGTCCTTATTGGAACTCGGCGTTTTTTGGAACACCTGCCCAGTTGTTCGGTTGGGTTTGTGATGAAGGAGGGTGTGTGCTGACAGTTCTGCAAATTCGCTGAGAGAGGGCGGTCATGGCAGGCTGGTGATTGTTCACGTCACCGATTCCCGCGAAGGAACGCCACCATGACCAAGATTGAAAGTAAGACCGGCAGCGCTGCCATCAAAGACATTCTGCTTTCGGACCCGGACGGACTTCACGAAGTGATCCGTGCGGTGATGCAGGAGGTACTCGAGGCCGAGATGGACGAGGCGCTGGGGGCTTCGAAGAGCGAGCGCACACCTGAGCGGCTCGGCTACCGCTCGGGTTATTACGGCCGCACCCTTGTCACGCGGGTCGGCAAGCTTGAGCTGCGGGTTCCGCAGGACCGGGCCGGCCGCTTCTCGACCGAGCTTCTCGAGCGTTACCAGCGTTCGGAGCGGGCCTTGGTGGCGACGCTTGCGGAGATGTATGTGCAGGGCGTGTCGACCCGCAAGGTCAAGGCGATCACGGAAGAGCTGTGCGGCCATGCGTTCTCGGCCTCGTCGATCTCGGCCATCAACAAGCGGCTGGACGAGAGCCTCGCTGCCTTTGCCAGGCGCCCCCTTCAAGAGCCGTTTCCTTACCTCATCCTCGATGCGCGCTAAGAGAAGGTGCGTGAGGCCGGCGTCGTCATGAGCCAGGCGGTGCTGATCGCTGTCGGCATCGACTGGGACGGCCGGCGCCAGATCCTGGCCGTCGAGATGGCCAATCGCGAAAGCCGCTCGGCCTGGAGGGATTTCCTCGTCGCGCTGAAGGCGCGCAGCCCCAAGGGCGTCGAGCTGGTTGTCTCCGCCAATCATGCCGGCCTGGTCGCGGCGATCGGCGAGGTGATCCCCGAAGCCGCCTGGCAGCGCTGCTACGTCCACTTCCTCAGGAACGCGCTCGATCACCTGCCGAGAAAGCACGGCGCCGACTGCCTGCAGGACTTGCGCTGGCTCTAATGACCGGCGCGATCTCGCCGAGGCCAAGGCCGATCTCGCCGCATGGCTGTCCAAATGGTCGGGCCGCTATCCGCGACTGACGAGTTGGGTGGAGGAGACCATCGAGCGCACGCTGACCTTCTTTTGCCTGCCGCGCCAGCATCACAAGCATCTCAAGAGCACCAACATGCTTGAACGGCACAATGAGGAAATCCGCCGGCGCACCAATGTCATGCGCATCTTCCCCAATGAAAGCTGCCTGCGCCTCGTCAGGGCGCTGGCTGCGAGACCAACGAGAACTGGATGGAGGCCAACCGCTACATCAACATGGACGATCTGCGCGAGCACAAGAAGCTCGCTCTACGCCAAGCCGCATGACCAGCATCGTGGCCGCCCCATTTTGCAGAACTTGACGCACACAACCTGAAGGAGGTAAGCGTCATGACAACTCTTAGAGGATACATGACCGCGTCGATCCGGCTTTTCCTTGTTGGTCAGGGGCGATCCTCGGGTACGCCTCCGGCGAGGGCCGCCTTGCGCGATCATGGCACGGTAGCGAGGCTGGGCTCTTAAGGTCGTCCTTAGGAGCGTAAGCCCCGCGACCATCCCATCGCTGAAAACAAACCCTTGATCAGCGGGCGCCCGACGGACCGCCTCTGTCGTCGTGGCGCTCCCATGAAGAACCTGGCCCATAGTGCATCCTTTGATTCGGAAGATAAGGATGCCCCATCAAAACCTGAGATCAAACATTTAGGCAGGCCTCGACTGGGACAAGTAAAACGGCCGCATTCGAGGCATGAGGCTGCACGCGTCTAAGATCCGAACAGCCAATACCCGAGCGTCCTCGACATCCCCGCCGCCAGAAGTCAACGATGCCCAGATCGGCCGCACGACCACCAGCAGAAGGGCGCCACCTCAACCCGTCCTACACTCAACATTTTGTCGCGTCCGCGACGTGCCTTCTTGATCCGATCCGTGGTCTGCTCACCTAAATAGCTGAAAGAGATCACGCATTTCTGTTTCCGGCCTGATTAGCCAGTTTGGCACGAGGTTTGCAACTTTGTGTGCGATCCAGTTGAACGGGCCGATTGGCACAGTCACCTGAAATCACAACTAATTAAAGGAACGGAACATGTCGGAACTGTATCGGATGGCATTACCAATGGGGGACAGCCGGCCGGCAATGCCTCCGCCCACCACAACCAGCCTTCGCCTGACTGTCTCGTGCTGGCCACGCCAGAGTAATCAATTTTGTCCTAAGAACCACAATACGACAAATCGCAGAACGTCCATCCATCCATCCTGAAACCAAGACACAGCAATCGCTTGTCGACGCAGTGTCCCACCGCCGAGAGGAAATGTAGATGAGAAAATTTGTTGCCGCCAAGCTTCATGGAATAACTGTGACCGACGCGAATTTGAACTACCGGGGCTCAATAACTTTGGATCCAGATCACTGCGACGAAGCCGGCATCCTTCCAATGGAATTCGTTGAAATCTGGAATAAATCATCGGGCGCTCGAATCAGCACTTACGTGATTTATGGAGAGCGGGGTTCTCGTTGCTGCGTGCTGAACGGAGCCGCTGCTCGCACCTGTCAGGTCGGGGACGAAATAATCGTTTGCTCCTCCGCATACATCGAGGAGCATCAGATGGTGGAGATCAAGCCGCGAGTGCTGACTTTCCACCGGGATAATTCTATCTGCGACCACATGTTCTACGAGGGTGCAATAGACGACGATGGAAGGATAACGTTCTCGATTCGCGAGGGCTCTCCCGGCGATAACGCGCTAAAACTCACTCCCTAGTAGGGCCTTTCGGTGACAGCTCGTGGCGCCGGGTCCCGGTCAAGGGCGTACTCGTCCCCAGTACTCTGGTACGCGATACAGTGCATTATCCCACTCGGCCACTATTCGGTCAGTTGCCATCAAGCCCAATCGGTTCTGCCCAGATCTGGGAAGACGATTTTGCTGCGCCAAAGGCAACTTCAGCTTCAGCCAGCGGCTGCGGGTAGAGGCGACCAATTTCACGGAATGTTTGGCCTTGGATCGTTGTCTTTAAGTCTGAGGTCCACGATGGCAAAACGACCTATCGACAAAAACGCAGAGTGGAGAACAGCCAATGTCAAGGAAAGCTCTCATCCTGGTTGAAGGCCATGCAAGAGGTAATGGAATACGATACATCCACGCGGCCCGGCGTCTTGGCTTTCATCCAATTACACTATCAGTTGATCCAACACAGTACGAGTATCTTGCGGCGGAAAGAAGCGAGGCAATCCGTGTCGATACAACCAATCTTGATACCTTGATTCGCGAATGTTCCAGGCTGCGTGAGACCAATGACATCGCTGGTATCACGGGCTTCTCGGGCATCGACGAGTCGGTCTATGCAACCGTTGGCAAACTATGTCGGCATTTCGACTTACCGGGACCCAACCCCGAATTGATTGAACGATGCTGTGACAAATTCTCTCAGCGCCAGCTACTTGCGGAAGCCGGAGTTCCGATACCCGCTTATCGCATGGCGCTGAATGTGGCAGAAGTAGAAAGCGCTGTCGCGGAGATCGGCTTTCCCGTAATTGTTAAGCCGGCAATCGGCAGCGGTAGCATCGGTGTCCGATTGTGCCGCAACGCCGATGAGTTAGCTGACCACACGACCTATCTGTTGGGTGGGAAGCACATCTGGCCGTCTTCGCCGAGGATATTGGTTGAGGAATTCGCGCGCGGCCCTTTTTATAGCGTGGAGATAATGGGCAATGAGGTTATTGGGATTGTCGCCGTTGATTTCGGCCCCCCACCGCATTTCGTCTTCCGTGAAACGACCTTCCCGGCCCCGCTTGCGGAAGACGATCATGACCGTATCGTTGATGTTTCGCTGAGGTGCTTGCAAGCTCTTGGCCTTAATTGGGGGCCAACGAACATCGAGCTCCGGTTGACTAATCATGGCCCGGTTGTAATCGAAGTGAATCCGCGTCTTGCTGGTGCGCTTGAGCCTGAACTGGTCCAACTGGCGAGCGGTGTCGATCTGGTCACCGAGCACATCAAGCTTGTCGTCGGCGAGGAATGGGATTTGCGCAGAAGGCATTTGCAGACCGCAGCCGCGCGGTTCCTAGTTGCTGATTGCGACGGCACCCTCGATTGGATCGATGGCGGCAGTCAGGCGATCGCGGTACCAGGTGTCGCTGAAATCAAATTGTATGTTGAACCCAACGCGCCGATCTTCAGGAAAGGCGATTTTCGAGACTGGATAGGACATGTCGTCGCCGTTTCACCCAGCCTTGCTCAGACCGAAGCGATACTCCAACGAGCTGTCGACTTAATCGCTTGGTCTATCACACCGCCGTCGGGCGAACAGGAGCGATCTGCAGCCCCACGACTCCCCCCCAACTGAGAGGTGATCCGTCGCCAGCATAAGAACTCTTACCCGCAATAGCTCGCCTTGTTGTCAAAAGCATAGCTGGAGTTCAAACTTATGAATATATCCAAGGGACCCCAGGCATTCCCTAGAAGTGAATACCTTCGCCGGCTCGGCTCGGTGAAGTTCGAAATGGGTCGGTGCGATATCGACGCGCTCGTCGTTTCCGACCAACATAACATTACCTATCTCACGGGGTACACCGCGCTATCAGCCTATGTTCCTCAGGCCGTTGTGGTTTCGATACGAGAAGAGGAACCGACGTTCATTCTGCGCCGCTGTGATGCGCCGGCAGCCATTCATCAATGTTTTATGGAGCGCGACAAAATCGTCGCATACCCCGAAGCGTATATTGGAAATCCTGACAAGGATGGCTATGACGCGGTAGTCGATTACTTGGAGGACGTCGGCCTCGCGAGTCGAGGCATAGGAATCGAGCTATGCTGCCTTCCATCGCAATCGGCGAAAAAGTTTAGGATGCGCCTGCCTGGTGCCACGATCGTCGATGCTACTAAGGCGGTCACTTGGAAAAGGCTCATCAAGTCAGATCTCGAGATAGCTGTAATGCGGGAGGCGGCGGCAATCTCAGACGCCGCGATTCGACGCGCTGCTGAGGTAATACGCCCCGGGGTGCGTGAAGCAGACGCGTGCGCGGAAATTGTGGCAACGTTGGTGCGCGGCGCAAACGGTAAGCCAGGAAGCGGGATCGAGGGAATAAGTTTGTGTTCATCACCGCGAACGGGAACGTGCCACATTCCGTGGAGCGAGGACGTTTTTCGCTATGGATCGCAGGTGAATCTCGAAATCGGCGGTGCGCGATATGGTTACTGTGCTGGGCTTATGCGCACTTACACGATCGGCTCACCCTCCGATCGTCTACGTCGCGTGCATGAGATCCAAGTCGCCGGCCTTGAGGTCGCTCTTGATGCGATACGGCCAGGAGCGACTTGCAGCGATGTTGCCAACGCCTTCAATCGCAGCATCGAGAAGCGGGGCCTCAAAAAGGAGACGCGTTGCGGCTATGCACACGGCATTGGTTGGTTGGAGCCGACCGCAAGCCTTAAGGATGGCGATATGACAGAGTTGCTACCAAACATGACCTTTCACCTGATGTTAGGTAATTGGATCGAGGAGGATTTTGGATACGTCATCAGCGAAACGTTCCGTGTCACAGACTCCGGCGTCGAGGTACTGACCACTGCTCCCCGGAAGATTTTTGAGATCTAAATTAGAATATGGCTTGTCATAACGACAGCGCGGACGTCCGGAATAGATCTTGCCGGTCGACGAGATGTCGCCTACCTTGTTGAAGTGCGGACGGCGAGCGGCGGTCGGCATGCGGGGCCGATCCGTGTCGAGGCGAAGCCGAACGCACGCTGGTCGCTGTACGACCAGTTCTCCTGCGGCCGATCAACTCGTCGACGACGTGACGCGCGAATGCCTTACGCGATTCCGGACACAGATCTCTGGTCGCCGCGTTGCTCGCGAACTGACGACCTGATCGCCCAGCGCGGCAAGCCCGGCATGATCGTCGCAGACCACCGCACGGAGTTTACCTCGAACACGGTCCTTGCCTGATCAATGGATCATCGCGCCGAAAATACATTCCGCTGCAAGCCCATGTGCGCAACATAAATGGCTGCACCTCTAGTCTACTCGCCACTGTTTAAAAGACTGGGGCAGGTCAATGCGCTTTCGTTACGACCTCAGAGCAAGTCTACAGGTCATAGTAGTAGGTAAGGTATGGACTCAATTTACCGATCTTGTCATAGAGCGCCCGCGCATGATAATTTGATCTGTCCGTATTCCAATAGATTCTCAGCCAGCCTTGGTCGCGACCGTAGGAGGCCAGATTCGTGAGCATGGCTTGGCCAATCCCCTGGCGCCGCGAAGACTCGTCGACATAGAGATCTGCGAGAAAACAGACCGGACGATCGCTAAGAGTATACGGGTGAATGACAAAGGTAGCAAAACCTATGGTAACGCCAGTTGCTGAGACCGCGATCAGCGCGTTAATCGGTTCGTCTGGGCGCTCGATGCGCCGCCAGATCCTATCTGTCGCCTGTTCTGATGAATTGAGACCTTGGTCGGCGCAATATGCGTACCAAAGGGACCGCCATGCATCGCGGTCGGCAGTGCCTGCGAGACGAATCTCCATGAGGGGCGGGCTCCGGCTGAGAATGGGCTCCAGGGCGCGAGGTGTTCGGCCTGAAAGGTTGACGGCTTGCGATAACTGCCACCGGCCCGCAAGACGTGCAGCACGCGACCGCCGGGTGTTATAAGATCTTTCCGCCTGTGACGGCGTCGTGGTCGCGCTGGAACTGGTTCCCGGGAGCTCGGTTCGCGATACGTCAAGCGCGAGTTGGGCGAGCGTTATCATGGGATCAAGTTCCCTCAGGTTTTCCCGCAGCACGTTTGCGACAGCGGTGCAGATCTAGTGCGATCTTTCCCTGCGACCACACGATGCAAACAATCTGACACCATAGGTGCATTCATCCCGAAGCGGGCTTCCGACCGCCGCGCTACACGCGCGACGGCGGGACAATCTAGCGGATGCGAGAGTTCTTCCAGCTTACCACGGAGATCTGCACCGCGTCGGCGCCATAATTGCGCATGCTTTAGAAAAGCAGACAATCATTGCAGTTCGCGCGCGCGTCCGGCGCCATTCCCAGTCACCCATATTGACTCAACGTTGCGCAGCATCATTTCTACAACACTAACTTGCTGCCCTTGTCGCGAAGTCAGGCGAGCGTCGATCTCGGGATAAATAAAGAAGGGCAGCGAAATTCGATCAGTCGGACCACTATGCACGACCTGGTGGGGCGTACTCTTGAAGCGGCCGTCGCTCAAGACCTGAAGGAGGTCGCCCAGATTGACTACGAGACTATCGGGCAGGCTCGGCACCGGCATCCATCGACCGCGGAACCACACCTGCAAGGAACGCAGGGGGAGTTCCTCTTGCAGCAGCAGCGTGAAGAAGCCATGATCCGTGTGCTTTGCGCAAGTGCCGCCGCGAGCTGGATACCGTATCACGCGTTGCCCAAGCGTCGGCGTGCTGAAATGGCGTTGGAACCATGCCTCTTCCATACCTATCAGGTCCGCCAGCGCATCCCCGATCTGGGGGACAATCCCGGCGAGCACGGTAGCCTGCAAAGCAAGCAGGTTTCTTGCGAAGCCAGGAGCCAAGGCTTCATCCGGAAGGCGCGTGCGGCCGGAGAACGGACGCCGGTCGCCTTCGTTCTCAATTCCGAGGTCGAATACCTCCTTTGGATCGAAGCCGGCCTCAGGATGTAGCATTTCGCCGTGTAAAGGACTGTATCCACGGGCGGCAGTGGGGTACACGTCCTGAAAGGCGTGCCCGTAGCGTTCCTTAACCGACTGTGGCAATGCGAAGAATCGCCGGGAAGCCTCAATGGCTTGCGCGATCTGTTCCCCGGGGATGCCGTGCTCGACAAGGTAGAAGAACCCGTATTCCTGGCATGCCATTTGCAGGCGCTGGCGCTCGTCACGTCGCGTTGCATCGTCTCTCAATTTCGAAAGTGAAATTTTCGGCAGCGTGGTCATAGTCAATCCCCTTTTTGGGCGCTTAAGTTGATTAGTGTTTGCCGCGGCTCTCAAAGTCGACAGTTCCTTGGATGTGGGCAACGCGCCGTCTCTTCCAATAATAACGAAAGTCGACATGATGTCCCATTCTAAGGCTAAGCCGATGGCTGGGCGGTGATTCCGTCTTAGCAATTGATCTCTAGCGCTTCCTGGTGAAGATAACAACGATTTGTATGTTAATATAGTTGTATATATTGTTACATCCGTCGCGGTTAGTTTAACATTATCACGGCCAAGATACTAAGAGCGATTTACAATTCTGAATTGCTTTATGACTTCCAGGCTCAATCCAGACCAGCGCCGACCTCCGGGTTTCATGGCAGGATCGGCCATCTCGAAGAGCTCTATGACGCGAGGTATCGCCAGCTACCTGAGCTCGTCCATCACACACGCCGTCCCGGACGATGGCCGAATGGCAGAAACCGACCGCTCGAAATTTTCCTATCCCATAGTCTTTTTCGACGCTATCCGGGTCGAGCGGTCAAGCTCAGGGACGAAGACTTCGTTCGCAAAAAAGCCATCTACATCGGGTTCGGCGTTCTGCCTGGCGGCACCAAGGAGCACATGAGCTGAGGAAGCGCTTGTCGACGTTATCCGCCGTCTCGACGAGACGACTAGCCGAGCAGCAAAGCAGGCAGCGATTTAGCTCCGTCTGCCGTCTCTCAAGGTTGTGTCGGCCAATTTCTCAGCCACCATAATCGTCGGAATGTTTGTGTTCGCCCGAGGGCAAAATGGCATGACGGAAGCGTCGGCGATCCTCAAACCCAAAATACCATGAACGCGTCCCGACGGATCGGTCACAGCGCCAGGATCCGCGGCTGCCCCCATCCTGCAGGTCGACGTCGGATGCCAACTTGGGATGACGTTCTGGCGAATATACCGATCCAGATGTTTCTCGTCGTTGACGAGATCGGAAATGCTATCCCCATCCGTTATGACGCGCCTAATCAGCCCACGGCGCAGCCGCGGCGACGCGTCCATGAGCAGCGCCAGAAATGACGTGAGTGCATAGTTTGTGCTTGTGACCTTGCTCACCAGCTTCGCTCGCGCATTCAACGCTGACGGAAACGGGTCCAGCGCCACAGAGGACAGCGAATCTTGCTGCAGCAGGCGGACTATGAAGCGAAAGCCCTGCTTGAGGCGCTCGGCGTCCCGCTTGTCGCTCAACCAGTTGAAATCGACCTCCGGCTCTATTTTATGCGAACTACCCTTGAGCGCCACAGTTCCCGTCGAGTAGCTGCGATTGACCCACACGGCGAGAGTGCCGAGGCGCCTCCCCAGCGGGTGCCAGGATGATTTGGCAACAGTCGATATTGCCATATCGGTCGACGGGCAGCCTTCGTAACCCGACGAGTAGCGGGCGTGCATCTGAATATATTCGCTCACGCCGGGTGACAAGCGATCGGCCGGCTTCAAATAGGCCGAAACGCAAATCGTGGGGTGTTCCTGAAGATTCTGGCCCACACCTTTCAAATCTGCAACGATAGGGATTCCGAATTGTACTAATTCCTTCGCGGGGCCGATCCCGGAGCGCATCAATATGGCGGGTGAATGGAGTGCTCCTGCGCACAGGATAACGCAAGAAGCGCTATACGATTGCACGCCCGATTTGTTCTCCGTCTCGACCCCCGTTACCGTTGTTCCCAAAAAGGTCAGCCGCGCAACTGTCGTTTCGGATAAAATCGTTAGATTGCGGCGAGAGCGGACGGTTTCGGGTAAGTACGCCATCGCGGAGGAGACCCGATGACCATTGCGGTTGGTCAATGGGACAACTGAATAGCCATCACCGAATGCACCATTGAAGTCTGGCCTGAAATGAAGCCCCAAAGCATCGTAAGCATCGGAGATTGCCCGGATGAAGCCCGACCAGTCTGATTGGCGCACACGTTTGATTGGCAAGGGGCCGTTCGTGCCATGAAATTCCCCGCCGAAATCCAAATCGCATTCTAGACGACGGAAGTAGGGCAGCACGTCTTCCCAACCCCAGCCCGTTGCACCGCTTGAGGCCCACTCATCGTAATCTCCGGGCCCGCCGCGGTTGGCGACTTGGGCATTGATGCTGGAGCCGCCACCCATGACGCGCGCCTGTTCGTAATGGACAGGCTTGCGGCCACCTCGCACCGTTGTCGCGTGGAGTGACTGCCATCGATAACCGGGATTAAGGTAAGCACGCGTTGGGTCGCCATCCTGGATGTCGTCAGGAATGGCATTCGGCGGCGTATCAGGGCCAGCTTCAATGAGCAGCACGCGAGCGCCATAGGCGGAGAGCCTGCTCGCCATCACGCATCCAGAGGAGCCACCACCCACGACGATATAATCGAAAACCACGCAA
>NZ_RZQG01000739.1:0-3020 GCF_003998635.1 Mesorhizobium sp. M7D.F.Ca.US.004.03.1.1 | reverse complement strand
GGCTACTATCACGGCGTCACACAACCAAAGCTCCGGGGCGAAAAGCGATGGATGAAGAAGAGGCGAAGACCGCTTATGGGGGGATCACCGATCTGCTCCGAAAGGTCGGATTGGATTGGGTAGTAGAGCAAGTGAAGGAGAGCAACTATCTCGGAAAGACGGTCATTACAAAAGCTGATGCCAGCGAGTTCATCGATGACCAAGTCGCCGGTCAGCGGCGCGGCAGACGGCAAATGCAGGATTTCGTAACGACTCAGCCCTTTTCCAACATTGAGCGCCTGAATCTTCTTCTCGATGCCATCGATCGCGTAATGGCTCTTCCGCAGTTCGCAATCGATGCGCTAAAGATATTGGAAGCAAAGAGCGTGACGTTCGTTTCTGAACGAGAAGGCGATGACGGCCACAGCTTAAACAGCGATTCAGGCGAACAGCAGGAGGCAGGTCGCCGCCGCTTGAGGGAACTGCGCCAGCAAGCTGGAGTAACCGCCGCATGATGACCGCATCGGATCTCATCGGACAGGTCTCCGCGATCCTCAGTCCGGCATATGGCATGAATTACTCTGCAGCGTCGGATGCGAATGACGTATTCGAGTGCTATGCGCTCGCGATCGTCGTAAAGGCGGGCCGCGCCGCTGGGGCCACCGTCGTTTTCGAAGCTAACGACGGAAATGGCACCACCAACCTGATTTTCCGAACCTCGCCGGGCGATATCTTCAGCCCGAAGAAAAAATACACCCACGCCATTATAGACTTGCCAGGCTGCCCGCCGCTCGAGGCGCATATCGGCGTCAAGGTATCAGGGCGCTCGGGTGTCCTCCACGAATGTGATGTCGCCGTGATCGATCGACACGAAGCGCGCGTCTGTCGCGGAGAAAAGGTACATCCTCGTGCTAGCAAGGTCCTGATTGCAGCCGAATGTAAGTTTTATGCGAGTACCCTTCAGTTGGGTTTGGCGCGAGGGTATCTCGGACTCGCCGAAGAACTCAGTAAGCAAGATCGGTTGCTGGTGACCAACACTACCTCCGATTCCGCAGCAAGGATGATCGCCTATCATAGAGCTGGTTGGGAGTTCGATCTGTCGTCACCGAGTTCGGCCCAGGCAGTAGATCTCGAAGCGAAATTCAAAGAGGCCTTCCGCAACTACGTTGCGAAGCGCAAATCGTGAGCTGTTTCGATCCTAACCAACGGAGCTGTCCGCTGACGCAATCTAGCATTCATTCGTCTCTGCATCGCGGAGGTGTCTGTTATGCAGAATTGCTCTCGCTGTTCCGCTTCTTTGGATAATGCGCTTGACGAACGGAACAGGAAAATGACGGAGAACTTCAATTATATCTCTTTTGGCAGCTGGGAGTATGTCGAAGGGAGCGTCGATGTTGTCACCATGGGTCGGGGGCGCATGTTCGAATACACGCCGTCCGACACAGAGAAACGGCTTGAAGGTCTCGATTCCACGGCGATCGCCTTTCTTGAAAAATTGCCTACCTTTCTGTGCAGCGAGATCAAGCAAACAAGCGACGCCGTCTCCATCTGCGTCAAAGCGAAGCGCACTAACACGCGCATCAAATCGCAGTCTGGCGCATTCCTGCTATTCGGGCACGAGGTTGCGCTGCCCGATGCGGGCCAGGACGGTATCGAAATCAGCCGTGTCACGATCCAGAGCAAGGCGCACATCCTCGAGCAGCTCGACCGCATCAACATCAACGCCACTACCGTCTATCCGAGCATCGACCAGACCGCAGTTCATCTGCGAGATCAGTACCAATCGCCGCAACCGGTCAGAACGACCTCTAGCTCTGCGCCAAACGACTCTCCAGAGGTATGATGGGACGCCTTTGGCTATGTATCCAAGATTTGGTTGATGACGTTTGGTTCGGGCTAGCAATATATCGCCTGAACCATCGACCGCTTTTCGCGATACTGCCGAAAAGCGGGTGGGCCGCTAACGGCCCCTATTTAGACATTCCGTACAGCCGGATAGCGGCCGCAACTGGCGTTTAGCCGACCTTCCAATTTCTCGCACAGTTGCCAAGTAGCGCCTCCCTCGCATTAACCATTCGTTAACCATTCCCTCGCTAGCGTTTACCTCTCAGTAAGGATTCGCCAGCCGTGACTTTTGCCGCTCCCCTCGAGGCCAAATCCATTCGTTTTCGCGCCCGCTCTTTCGTCGCTTTCACGCTGACGCCGGAGGCGCCTTTGGACGTGTGGTTGGAGGGGCTCGACCACTGGATCGGCAACTCGCCGGGCTATTTTTCCGGACGGCCGGTGGTGCTTGATCTCAACACCTTGAAGCCCGATGTCGCCGCGATCGAATCGCTGGTCGATGTGCTTGGCCATCGCGGCATCCGCATCTACGCCATCGAGCTCGACGGCCATACCGCACTCGAGCCCAACCTGCCGCCGGTGCTGGTCGGCGCCAAGGAGGCGACGACCGATGGTTTGCTGCCCCGCGAGGCGCGGGCGGAGGGTTTCGACAAGGCCGAGGGCAGGGCGCCTGAAGGCGGCCCGGACAAGGGCGGCAAGGCTGGCGCAAGCAAGGTGGACGAAAGCGAGCCGCAGGTTGCGCCGGAAGCTTCGGGCACGCTGATGATCAAGGCGCCGATCCGCTCCGGCCAGGCGATCGTGCATCCGCATGGCGATGTCATCGTGCTGGGTTCGGTCGCGTCCGGTTCGGAGATCATCGCGGCGGGGTCGATCCATGTCTACGGCACGTTGCGCGGGCGCGCTTCGGCGGGTGCGCTGGGCAACAAGGGCGCGCGCATCTTCTGCCGCAAGAACGAGGCGGAGCTGCTGGCGGTCGACGGCTGGTACGTCACCGCCGAGGAGATGGAAGGTGTTTCGCGCGGCAAGCCGGTGCAGGCGTTTCTCGATGGCGAGAGCCTGCGGGTTTCGACGCTGAGCTGACAGTCGATATTGGGGCGGCCGGGCCGCTCGTCAAGAACACGATATTTGGGCGGCCGAGGCCGCCCGGCAAGAACAACAAATGAACAACAACGGAGGCTTTTCAATGGGCAAGGTAGTGG